>CAJQSJ010000021.1 GCA_905612535.1 uncultured Pelagibacteraceae bacterium
TCATGATAAAAAAAGAATTCATTACAGACTTTCTATGCTTCATAAAGAAAAGAAATATTTAGCAGCAACAAATGAAGTTTTGTCACTATATGTTGACTTAAATCAAAGAAAAGTAGTTGAGTTTGACCAAGAGAGACTAAACCTTATGAACGAAGCAATTAAAGCAAATTCATCAAAATTTAACTCTGAAAATTTATTTTTTACTGGTAAATTGAAAAAATAGTTATCTTATGGGATTTTCAGTAGCTATATACTGATCTCTGATTTTCTCTCTTATATAAATATATATACCTGCTGAAATAATTAATAATACTCCAATAAATGTTCTTATACTTGGAATGTCATTAAATAATAAGTAACCAGTGATTATAGACCATATAATTAAAGAATATTCGAAAACCGAAACTGCTGATGGCGAAGCAATACTGTAAGCTGAGAAAACAAAATAAAAAGAAAAAGTTGCAGTTATACCCATCGAAATAATAATTGGCCATGCATACATAGGGTTAGTAAACCACTCTCTAAAGATAAATTGAAAAGTTGGATCAGTAAAAGTATTGAATTGACCTTTTCCCGTAAATATAAAAAATAAAATACTGATTGTTATTGCTCCAATATATAAATGAATCATTTGTGTATAAACATTGTCTTTATCAGATGTAACTTTAGTTATTGTCATTGATATAGAATAACATAGAGCACATCCAACGGGTGCAAGATTCATTATATTGAAATTTTCAAAGTTGGGGTTTAAAACAATGTATACTCCAACAAACCCAACAAAAATTGCAGCCCATCTTTTAATACCTATTTGTTCTTTCAAGAATAATATTGCTAAAACTGATATAAAAAATGGACTAGAAAAAAATAATGCATTTGCCATCGCAAGAGACATAAAAGTTATAGAAACATAAAATAAGCTAAATCCAAAAAAGAAACAAACAACTCTAAAAACTGTTAAAAAAGGGTAGTGTGTTTTTAAAATAATTTTTTTTTTAGAAAATATTAAATAACTTGTTAAAAGAATAAGGGCCGTTAAAGTTCTCCCAAAGTATAGTTCATAAAGAGCGGTATCTGCATAAACAAATTTTATCAAAGCATCTTGAATTGAGAATAAAGCCATACCCACCAAAATATATAAAATACCTTTTGGATTATTATTTTTCATACAAGATTATTTATTAATTTGGTTTTTCTTAAATATAGAAATGCCATTTTTAATTTTATGTTCGTAGGATTCCGTAAAAGCTTCTAATTGCCATCCTGTCATCCTTTTAATTAGTTCATTAATATTTCCTTTTTTCCACTGGTTGCTTGTTTTCTCGTCTTTCCAAATTATTTTTTCCTTATCGGTTCTGGCACAACCATAACAGTAACCAGTGTTATAATCTGTTTTGCAAATACTTATGCAAGGAGATATAATTTTTTGATTCTCCATATTTTTATTATCAGTTATTTACTATTGCATCAGAAGCTTTTTCAGCAATCATAAGCGTTGGTGCATTTAAGTTTCCGCTAGGTATTTCTGGCATCACAGAAGCATCTACCACTCTAATATTTTGCAGTCCATGTATTTTAAGATTTTCATCAACTACTGCCATTTTATCTACTCCCATTTTTAATGTTCCGCAAGGATGGTAAGCTGTTTCCGCGTTTGATTTAATGTATTCATTCAAAGCATCTTTACTTTGTACATCGGGTCCAGGACCAATTTCTTTACCCGCGTACTTTCGCAAGGAATCTTGAGATAAAACTTTTCTTGCAACGACAATAGATTCCCTTGTTTGTTTTAAGTCATCTTCGTGTTCTAAATAATTAAATAAAATTTTAGGATAATCATATGGGTTTGATGAATTAAGTTTAAGCGATCCTCTGCTTTTTGGATGATTTGGGCTTGCGTGTAATTGATAGCCATGAGAACCTGGATTAACAAGGCCATGATTAATAACAAATGATGGAAAAAAGTGAAATTGAATATTGGGTATTTCACGATCAGGAGAAGATTTTGCAAAACCTCCAGCTTCTAAAAATGATTGCGAGCAGGGGCCAGACTTAGTTAAAAACCACTGAATACCAGCTAAAACTTTTGGAAGAAGCTTGGTGTATTTGTAAAGAGTATCTGTAGTTTTACATTCTTGTTGAATATAGGTTTCTAAATGATCTTGAAGATTTCTTCCCACTCCTTTTAAATCATGAATTACATTTATTCCTTTTTGCTTTAAATGGTCTGCATCCCCAATACCAGAAAGCATCAATAGTTGTGGGGAATTAATTGATCCACCACTTAAAACTATTTCTTTTTCAGCATAAATTTTTTCAAATTTACCTTTAATTTTTACCTCAATGCCGATAGCTTTTTTTCCATCAAAAATTATTTTTTCTACAAATGAATTAGAAAAAATATTTAAATTCTTTCTTTTTTTAGCTGGATTCAAATAATATTTAGAAACACTAGCTCTTTGCCCTTCATGGATTGTAGTATCATACATTCCAAACCCTTCTTGATGTTCTCCGTTCATATCTGTGTTAATTTTATGTCCGGCCTCAGAAGATGCATTTAAAAAAGCTTTAAATAATGGATTGTTATTTTTAGATTGATTAACCGGAAGATGTCCTAAAGATCCTCTATATTGATTTTCTCCACCAGACCAATTCTCTATTTTTTTAAAATAAGGTAGAATTTTATTATAAGACCAAGATTTTAATCCAAAACTTTCCCATCTTTCATAATCATTTTTATTCCCTCTAACATAAACCATCCCATTGTGAGCAGAGCACCCTCCAATCATTTTTCCTCTAGGGCAGAATAATCTTCTATTGTTTAAATGCGGCTCAGGTTCAGAATAATATTTCCAATTATATTTTGGATCATGCATTGTATATAATAAAGCTAGTGGCATTTTAACTTTCCAAATATCACTTGAACCACCAGCTTCAAACACTCCAACTTTATTTTTTGGGTTTTTCGACAATCTATTTGCAAGAACACAACCTGCCGATCCAGCGCCAATAATTATATAGTCAAATTTCATAAGAGTTTGGAAGTTAAAAGATTTTTATATTCATTGATCGATTTAATTATTAGTCCAGATTCTTTTGCTATTTCATCAAATTTTCTTAATTTAATAGAATTTTTAAAAAATTCATTATTTTCAAATTTTTCAGCCTCTTCATTGTTCATAACCCCGCCTTGTAGTTTTAAACTTATTTTAGATGCTTCTGAAAGTAGCTTGTAATATTTTTCTTCTCTTGCTAGGTATTTTTTTGCCTTAACATGATATTTAATTGGCCCAAGAACATCTTTCACAAAATATTTTTCTAAAAATTCATATCCCACATCTTCATGCCCTCCATCTTTGCTTTGAGTAATTAATTTGTCAGGGTTTTCTAAAATAAAGTGTCCATAATCATGTAGAAGACTTGAACAAACTAGATTGCTTGAACAATTAGTTTTTTCGGCAAGCATAGCAGTTTGTATCATATGTTCACTCATTGTAACTTTCTCACCAATATACAGAGATTTATTATTTAAATAATTAGATATGATTTGATCAATAATGTTCATCAATAGAGATTAATGGGGTCTGTCACCCTCAATGGCTATTCTATCCATAACTCTTTCATAACCCAAACCTCTACCAGGAAAAAAATCAGCAATCGCATAATGTAAGACACTTCTATTGTCCCAAATCGCAACTGCATTTTCTGTCCATTTAAATCTACAGGTCAAATCTAATCTTGCTTGATGTTCAAATATTTTCTTAAGCAATTCATCACTTTCTAATTTATCTAGCCCAATTATTTGTTTTGTATAAGTCCAGTTCACATATAATATTTTTTTGTCAGTTTCGGGGTGTGTTCTAACAATTGGGTGTGTATTAGAATATTCATTAATATTACCATTTCCTTCCATTGCCTTATAATCTTTTACAAAAAATGCAGCACCCAATGAACTATGCACTGCTTTTTTGTCGTTAATTTTTTCTTTTATATTTTTATCAAGCGTTTCCCAAGCAAGTTCCATATTTGAAAAAACAGTATCTCCACCTACAGGAGGTATTTTAAGAGATTTTAAAATAACAGCCTTAGTTGGTTTTTCATTATAACTAACATCACTATGCCAGTTTTCTCCCCACTGGTTTTTTTCATTTGGATCTTTAATAATTCTAACTATTTCAGGATGATTTTCTCTTCCTTTAACATAAACGTGATTTTCAAGAGGTCCAAATTTTCTTGCTAAAGCCTTATGTTCTTCTGTAGTTATATTTTGATTTCTAAAAAATATTACTTTGTGCTCTAGAAGCAAATCATTAATTTTTTTAAAATTTTTGTCTGAGGAATCTTTAAGGTTTATTCCATTAACTTCAGCACCAAGAGCTCCAGAGAGTAATTTTATATCCATAAAACAACTCTATTAAAAAAAAGCTTTTTTGTCATTAGCTTTTCATTTTTCCACCATTTGCGTCATACAAGGGTTTATCAGTTATATAGGCCTTAAATAGTTTTCCATTAATTTCAACATCTAAAGATGTTTGGTGTTTTGATAGTTCTACCGGGACATAACCTAAAGCCACACTCTTTTTAATGTGGTGGGCATAACCACCTGAAGTTATATAGCCAACACATTTATTATCTTTTAGTATTGCCTCATCATTGGTTACATCAAAATCTTTAGTGTCAATTACCATAGTTACTAATTTCTTTTTTATACCTTGTTTTTTTTCTTTTAAGCTAGCTTCTTTGCCAATAAAATCTTTATTCCAGTTTATAAAAATATCTAATCCAGATTCTGCTGCCGTAAAATCTGGTCTAAAATCTAATGTCCAAGCACCCCAGTTTTTTTCCAACCTTAAAGACATCAACGCTCTAGCTCCATAAAATTTTAAATTTAAATCTTTTCCAGATGATTCAATTTCTTCAAATAATTTTAACTGGAATTGTGGTGCAGTGTAAATTTCATAACCCAATTCTCCCGAAAAAGATATTCGATTTAATATAACAGGAACTCCACCGACAAAAGTTTCTCTTGTATCTCTAAATTTTAGACTTTCGTTTGACACGTCATCTCTACAAATTTTAGATAATAATTTTCTTGAATTTGGTCCAGAGATAGCAATACCGTGGAAATCATCAGATCTATTTTTATAGATAACTCCTTTTCTTGGTAAAAATTTTTCAAACCACCTGCGATGCATTTCTTGCACAGCTCCAGATCCAAAAAGTATAAATTTATTTTCTTTTAGGCAAGCTATTGTTAGATCTCCATAAAGTTTTCCTTTAGGAGTTAGCATTGGAGTCAAAATAATCCTACCTGGTTTTGGTATTTTTCCAGCCAAAATGTAATCAAGGAATTTTCGTGCTTCTGGACCAGTAAATTCGTGTTTAGCAAAATTAGCTATTTCTGTTGCCCCAACACTTGTTCTTACAGCTTTGACTTCTTCCGCAACATACTCGTGAGAACGAGACCTTTTAAAAGTAGGTTCCTCATGAGCATCTTTTTCATTTTTTGCAAACCATAAAACATTTTCTAATCCGAAAGAATCTCCCATAACGGCTCCCTTTTTAATTAATCTATCATATAAAGATGTAGTTTTTTGTTTTCTTCCTTTAGGTAAAGTTTCATTTGGAAACGTCATCACAAATCTTCTTTCATAATTTTCTGAAGATTTTATTGTTCCGTATTCAGGAGAAGCGTAATTACCAAATCTAGCAACATCCATGGCCCAAATATCATCAGAAGGCTCACCATCTATAATCCATTCAGCAATTGATTTTCCAACCCCACCAGCTTGGCAAAAGCCAGCCATAACCCCAACGGCAACCCAATAATTTTTTTTACCGGGAACAGGTCCAATTATGGGATTACCATCGGGTCCAAAAGTGAAAGGACCGTTTACAATATTTTTTATTCCAGCTTTTTCTAGAGCAGGAATTCTTTTAAAACCAATCTCAAGACGATCTTGAATATTATCTAGTTTTGGCTCAAGTAACTCGTGACCAAAATTCAATGGTGTTTGTTTTACTTGCCACGGTGTTGATTTAAATTCATATGTTCCTAAAAGCATGCCTTGTGCCTCTTGTCTAAAATATATATTACCTTCAAAATCAGTTCCTATTGGTAGTCTAGGTTCATTTGCTCTTTCTTTAATCTCAGGAATAGTTTCAGTAATAAGATAATGGTGTTCCATTGGTTGAACTGGTAAATTTATGCCAGCCAATTTTCCAACTTCTCTAGCCCACAATCCCCCAGCATTAATTATTATTTCAGCATTAATATTTCCTTTTTCTGTTACTACATTCCACGTACCATCTACTTTTTGGTTAGTTTCTAAAACTGGTGTATGTGTGTAATATTTTGCACCATGAAATTTTGCTGACTTCGCATACGCATATGTTACACCTGAAGGATCAACCTCTCCGTCTATTGGATCCCATAGTGCAGCCAGATAATGCTTCGGATTAATTAAAGGATGTTTCTTGACCACCTCCTCAAGAGAAATAAATTCTTGATCTAAACCTATATATCTAGCTTTAGATCTTTCTCTCTTTAAGTAATCATACCAAATCTGATTAGAAGCCAAATAAAAACCACCACTAGGTTTAAATCCAACTGAATGTCCTGATGTTTCTTCAATCTCTTTATAAAGATTAATAGTATAAGCCATTAATTTAGAAATATTAGGATCTGAAGAAATTGCATGTACAGAACCAGCTGCATGCCACGACGAGCCTGATGTTAGTTCATTTCTTTCTAATAAAATACAATCTTTTAATCCAAATTTAGCTAAATGAAAAAGTATTGAACAACCGACTACACCACCACCAATTACAACAACTTTTGCATGAGTTTCCATTGAAATAATTAATATTTAATTTCTTTATTAACTTTTTTTAAGGATTTATCTGTTCCGTGATGAAAATGTTTTTTCATGTCAGGCATATATTTCATTGAAATTGGCTTTTTTCCTATTGCAACAGCCATCTCACGCACATGATGTGCTTCTGCACCACAACAAATTCCAATAAAATTAATTTTTTTTTCAACACAATCTTTAGCAAATTCAGCCATTTCGAATCTGTTGCAATATTTATTATCTAAAGCTACTGGAAATGCATTGCCACCTGGAATGCAGCTACAGCCATCATCTGTTTGATTTAAAAACCCAGGCTCATTTTCAGTTGTTCTATAAGGTACAGGTAATCCGGCAACATGGCATGAAACTTTTTTTCTTACTTCTTTTAAAAGTTTCATGGTCATTTTTGGACCTCTATAACAGTTAAGACCAACAACGTCTGCACCAAGGTCTTCCATAATTTTGCATGCATCTTCTGCAGAATAACCATCTCTAGTTTTATCACCTCTTGGTATTGCGTAATTAGTAACAGCTATTAATCCAGCGTTTTTTATTGCTTTAAGTGCAACTTTCATTTCTTCAACCCAATTAATTGTTTCTGCAACTACAAAATCAACGTCTGCTTCTTTTGCCCATTCAATTTGTTCTTCATACATTTTTTGACATTCCTTTAATGTAGATTTATCGTTTGGGTCATAAATGTTTGTATTTGCTACGTCTCCACAAACCATTAAATTTAAATCTTTAAATTCATTTGCAGCATCTTTAGCAATCTGTAATGCATTTTTTTGTAACGACTCTAACAAGTGTTCTTTGCCTATTATTCTTAATTTTTCTCTATGCCCATAGTAAGTAAATGCTTGAACAACATCACTTCCCGCTCTTATAAATTCTCTATGTAATTGCGTGACCACCTCTGGGTGCTCCAAAACAACTTCTGGAACAAATGCACCTGCTGATAAATATCCTCGTCTTTCCATTGCAAAAAGATAACCTTCAGCAAGTAATATTGGACCTTTATTAAGTCTTGTGATTAAATCTTCTTTCATAAATTCTCCTTTTACTAAATTATTTATTAATTAAAATTTTATTAGTTTTAGAGAATTTTTTTATTTTTCTTTTATAATCAATTGTTGAAAAACCGTTTGACAGTTTAAATTAAAAGAAAAACCAATGTAGTTTTTTTTACTTACCACTTTCATTTCAAAATAAGCTTATCATTTCTACCGTAATGGTAAAGTTTTTTGCATAAAACCTAAGGTTGTTTAAAACTCATTCTATTGTTAAGATATTGAATGGCTCAAAAAGACGTTGGAAATAAAATACCTATTTATAAGCTTAAAACCACAGACGAGGTCATGAAATATTATGACGATTGGGGATTAAAGAATAAATATGATCAGGACATGCTTGATTGGAAATATTCTGGACCCAAAGAAACAGTAGAAGTTTTTAAAAAATATGCAAAAGATAAAGATGTTAAAATATTTGATGCAGGTTGTGGAACTGGTTTAGTAGGAGAGGAGTTAAAAAAATTTGGTTATAATTATTATGATGGGGCCGACTTATCACAAAAATTATTAGATTTAGTTCCTAAAAAACTTTATCAAAAACTTTCAAAGATAGACTTAAACAAAAAAATTGAAATTCAAAATAACACATATGATGCCGTAATGTGCGTCGGAACCTTCACTTTTGGTCATGTCAAGCCACCTGCTTTAGATGAGTTTATTAGAATAACAAAAAATAAAGGATTAATTTGTTTTACAATAAATGAAGGTGTTTATCAAGAGTATGGATTTGATAAAAAAATAAAAGAATTAAATGACAAAAAAATTTGGAATATGAAAGAGTTTTTTAAATCAAATTATATAGCAAGCAAGGACGTAAATGCCTGGTTAGGCTTGGCTGAAATAATTAAGTAATAAATGTTTTTAAAATTACTAGATAAGCTAGGAAAAAAAAGAACAGTATTGGACAGGGGTGTGTCCCACCCAAAATACAATAAAGCAAAACCCTGGATGAATAGATATTATCTTTTGTTTCGTAATAGACCCAAATGGTTTCCTTTCAATATAATAATCCATGAAATGCTTGATGATGATCATGGAGATGGAATTCATAATCATATGTGTCCTTATGTAACAATAATTATTAGAGGAGGTTATTGGGAAACTTTGAAGACAGGAAAACACTGGCGCCCACCTGGATATATAGGTTTTAGATCTGCAGATAATTTACATAGAGTTGATTTGAAGCCAGGAACAAAACCGATGACTATTTTTATTCCTGGTCCATTTGGTATGAGAAAAGGTCCTAGAGCTATTTATAATGTAGATTTTAAGACTAAGAATAAATAGTTATTTTAATAATTTTCGGTAAGTGATAATAACCGCAAAAACAACTATTAATGCAGCAATACCTGATTCACCTAATGAATTTAATAAAGCAACCAAATTTGTAGTTACTTGCGAACCAAAAAAAGCGACATTTGGTCCAAAAAGTATTTCTGCAAAAACAGAAACACCTATTAAAAGCACACCAAGTTCAATAAATTGTCTTAAATAACCTCTAATTTTTGTAATCCAAGCGTTCATATCTGTTCCTTTCAATTGTTTAACTTTCTACCCCAGCCCAAAATTTAGGGCTGGGGTAACTAGGTTTTTATATCTGGTTAATTATTAAGAGGAAAAAAACCAGATTTTATTAATTATTTATAAAAACCTAAAATAATAATAGCAGCGATTAAACCAACTATTCCTGCATCTCCTAAAGACTGAACTAAACCAACAATATTGTCAGCTATTCCACTAACGAATGGAACGTTTCCGCCTAGAAGCGATACAACTATTCCTAAACCAAGTAGTGAAATAACTACAGTAGTTAGGCTATTGATCGTGCCTGAGAATCCTGAAAGCATTTTCATACATCCTCCCTTTTATATTTGTTAAACAAATACCACCGAATCAACTATCAGTAGCGTATGGTTGTTAGTATCACACCAAATATAGATAGCTAGCATATAAAAATGATAATAATGATAGAAAAGTCAATAAAATCAACACTTTCTAACTTTATATTATTAATTTTGTTAATAAATTGCAGTAAAAATAGATCGTTTAGACAACATACTTTATATATATAGAGAGTAAATTATCATTAATAAATGAATCTTACATACGCATATATATTCTTAGCTTTCGCAATTATTTTGGAAGTATTAGGAACGAGCTTTTTAAAGGATACTGATGGCTTTACTAGGCTTTACCCTTCGTTATTTGTTTTGCTAGCTTTTTGTATTTGCATTTATCTTATGTCACATACTATGAAATTTATCCCAGTAGGCATAACTTATGCCACTTGGTCAGGATTAGGCATTGTGGCAATAACAATTATTTCAGTTTTTAAATATAAGCAAATTCCTAATATACCAACTATTATTGGGCTTTCCCTTATAATTGTTGGCGTCACTATAGTTAATTTAATGAACGATATAGATGTAAAATAATGCAACAAGTATTTAATGAAATCAAAATAAACACTAAGGGTCAGGGCTTATATGATTTTACAGAAAAAACAATTTCATGGTTAAATAATCAAAAAATAAAAAATGGAATGCTTAATATTAATATTTTACATACAAGCGCATCATTAATTATTCAGGAAAATGCCGACCCAGATGTTTTACATGATTTAAAAAATTTCTTTGATAAATTAGCTCCCATGGATAACAAGCTTTATCAACACACAACAGAAGGTACAGATGATATGCCGGCACATATAAAATCGGCTCTTACAAATAGTCAATTAACATTAAGCCTAAAGGATAAAAAATTAATTCTGGGTACTTGGCAAGGACTTTATCTTTTTGAACATCGGCTTGAAGAACACACAAGAGTATTAAGTCATCATTTAATAGGAGAATAATTAAAATGTATAGTAAATATGGTCAGTTTATAGATGGTAGTTGGAAAGCATCTTCAAACAAAGATACTTATGACGTTATAAACCCAGCAACAGAAGAAATAATAGGAAAGGCATCTAAAGCATCAGCAGCAGATATTGATAAAGCTTTAAAGTCTGCCGAAAAAGGTTTTGAAGTGTGGAAAAAATTTTCACCATGGGACAGAGCATCTATAATAAGAAAAATTGCCGATTTAATTAGAAAAAAAAATAACGAATTAGCAAAATGGATGACACTAGAAACTGGAAAACCTATAGCTGAAGGATTGGCAGAAGTTAGTGGATCAGCGGATATTTTTGAATGGAATGCTGAAGAAACAAAAAGAATTTATGGCCAAACGGTTCAAAGTAGATTTGCTGACACGAGAGTTATTATTAACTACGAACCAGTCGGCGTAGTAGCCGCTTTATCACCTTGGAATTTCCCATTAGTTTTAGCTGCAAGAAAAATTTCGACTGCATTAGCAGCCGGATGTTCAGTGATTTGTAAACCAGATGTTGTTACACCAGGCACAGTCATGGAATTAGTTGATATTGTAAACCAATGCGGTGTACCTCCTGGTGTAGTAAATTTATTATCTGGAGATCCAGCGATGATTGCCTCACACTTAATTTCCTCAGATATAGTTAAAAAAATTTCATTAACAGGATCAACTAGAGTTGGAAAAATAATCTTAAAACAAGCTTCAGAAAAAATACAAAGAGTTACAATGGAATTAAGTGGTCATGCGCCATTTATAGTTCATGAAGATGCTGATGTTGAAAAAGCTACTGATATGGCTATGGCAGCTAAGTATAGAAATAATGGACAGGTTTGTATTTCACCAAGTCGTTTTTATATACACGAAAGTAAAAAAGAAAAATTTACAAAAACTTTTGTTGAAAAAACTTTAAGCCTAAAAATAGGTAATGGCATGGATGATGGTGTACAACTTGGACCAATTACAACAAAAAAAAGATTAGAAGAAATAGAAAAACTTGTTGAAACTACAAAAAAAGAAGGTGCTAATATGCTTTGCGGAGGCAAAAGACCTTCTGGATTTAACAAAGGGTATTTTTATGAACCTACGGTTTTTGACAATGTTAAAGATAATTTTAAAATTATGACTGAAGAACCTTTCGGTCCATTAACTCCAATTTTAACATTTAAAAGTTTTGAGGAAGTTATTAAAAAAGCTAACAATCAAGCCGCTGGACTAGCTGCTTATGTCTGTACAAGCTCAATAGAATTAGCCAACAAAACATCAGAGTCATTAGAAACTGGCATGGTTGCAGTCAATACTCCCTTTATTTCTAATGCAGAAACACCATTTGGTGGAATTAAACAAAGTGGATATGGTAGAGAAGGCGGTTCAATGGGAATAAAAGACTATCTTAATATCAAATATACTCATTTAGGATTAAAAGGTTAAAAATGTACAAAATAGCTATTGTAGATAAAATGCACGAAGATGGAATAAGCTTATTAGAGAAAAATTCAAAATTTAAATGTGAAATAATAGAAGATTTATCTAAAGAAAATTTGATTTCAAAATTACCTGACTTTGACGGCATTACTTTAAGAAGAGGAAAAATTGATGCTGAAATCTTAGAGAAGTGCAAAAAATTAAAAGTTATATCTAGACATGGAGTAGGTTATGACAATGTAGATATAAAGTTTTTAAAAGAAAATAAAATATCTTTATTAGTGACCGCAACAACAACTTCTACATCACCAGCAGAACACATTATGTTTATGATTTTAAACATTTCTAGAAGTTTTAACTTATTTGATGAATCGGTAAGAAATGGCAAGTTTGATAAGATAATGCATATGAAGCATAATAGTTTTGAATTATTTAATAAAAAAATTTTAATAGTTGGATTTGGCAGAATAGGAAAAAAATTAATAAAAAAATGCTTAGGCTTTGATATAGAAGTTTTAGTTTATGATCCTTTTGTAGATAAAAAAATAATAGAATCATTGGGTGGTAAAAAAATTAATAGTTTAGATGAAGGACTAAAAGAAGCTCATATTTTGTCTTTGAGTGTCCCGCTGACTAAAGATACACACAACATGATTAATTTAGAAAAAATGAAGATCATGAAAAAAACAGCTATTATAATAAATACATCAAGAGGAGGCATTATTAACGAAAAAGACCTTAACACAGCCCTTGATACAGAAATAATATATGGAGCTGGAATAGATGTTTTTGAAAAAGAGCCACCAGAAGAAAATAATCCATTGTTAAAAAATAAAAAAGTTTTACTAAGTCCTCATGCTGCGACTTTTACAAGAGAGTGTACTTCTGATATGGCGATCCAAACTGCACAAAATATAATTGATTTCTTTGAAAACAACGTAAACAAGCTAATGGTAGTAAATTTATAGTTTAGCAGTCTAAAGTATTTATTTTTTCCCAATCTGTAATTGGGTCTTTTTTTAAAAATTTTTCTTTTGCATTAAAATTTTTTAGTTCTTGTTCTTTTAATTTTAAATAACTAGTAATATTTTTTTCTCCAAAAGCAGCTAATAAAGGTTTATTATTACTTAAATGCTCTAACGCATCTTCTAGTTCAGACGGGAGTTTTTTTATATTTGGATAGTTATCACCATCAGTATACATATTTACAAACAATGGTTCACCTGGATCTCGTCTTATTTCCATACCATCTATTCCAGCTGCTATTATTCCGGCTTGTAATAAATAAGGATTGGCTGACCCATCCATTAAACGTAATTCAAATCTTCCGGGAGCAGGAACTCTAATCATATGAGTTCTGTTGTTTCCAGTGTATGATATTTTACTTGGAGACCAAGTGGCTCCTGATGATGTTACTGGAGCGTCAATTCTACGATAACTATTTATAGTAGGATTAAAAAATGCACTTAAAGCTTCTGCAGAATGTAATATTCCTCCTAAAAAATTATAAGCCTTTTTAGTTAAACCTAGTTTATCACCTTTATCTAAAAATAAATTTTTTGATCCGTTCCAAAGAGAAATATGAGCATGACAACCGTTTCCAGTTAAATTTTCAAATGGTTTCGGCATAAAAGTTGCTCTTAAACTATTTTTTTCTGCAATAGTTTTAACCATAAATTTAAAAAAAACATGTCTATCAGCGGTATTTAAAGCATCAGTATAATCCCAGTTCATTTCAAACTGTCCATTGGCATCTTCATGATCGTTTTGATATGGATTCCAACCCATTTTTAGCATTGAGTCACAAATTTCTTTTATTAAATCGTATTGTCTTAATAATGCAGATTGGTCATAACAAGGTTTAGATTGAGTATCCCTGCTATCCGCTATAGCCGTACCTTCTGGATTAATTAAAAAATACTCACATTCAACACCCGATTTCAAAACCATATTATTTTTAGCCAACCTTTTGATTTGTTTTTTAAGCATTACTCTTGGCGAGGCTTCAACGGGTTTTCCATTCATCCACAAATCAGAAGCTAACCAACCAATTTCTTTTTTCCATGGTAGCTGAATTAGACTATCAGGATCAGGAACAGCAAACATATCAGCATCCGCTGGAGACATATCTAACCAAGTAGCAAAACCAGCAAAACCAGCTCCATTTTTTTGCATTCCTTTTATGGCTTCGGTGGGTACTAATTTTGATCTTAGAACTCCAAATAAATCAACAAAGCTAATTAAAAAATATTTAATTTTTTTTTGTTTTGCTATTTTTAATAAATCTTTTGCCATAATGGTAATTAATTATAATATTGAATCTTTGTAAATTATTATTAATACAAGCAGAATAAGACCTATTGCTATATAGACACCATACTTTGCTTTTGGGAAAGCTACTCCTCTCATTCGGTAAGGTACCTTATTTTTATTTTCTTCTTTATTTTCCATAAAATTTTGAAATAATTTAAAAAAAAAGGGCGCTAATTTATTAGCGCCCTAATCTTTCTTTATTTTATATTACCATTCAGTAATGTTATTTTTGTGAGCATTTGGTCCAGGTGCTTTCCTAGCCAATTTTTTATGCTCCTCAGCTTCGCCGTTGCCAGTAGCAACATGAAAAGCCAACCAAGCAATAACACCAATTAAGAGTAACCATCCTTCAGTTCCAACCATAGGATAAATCTCTCCGGCAACTTGCATTCCTTCTGTCGCTGAATCAACGTCAGTTGTTAAATGCTCTACCCAACTTGTTAATGTAGCCATAAGTTATTTCTCCTTTCTATCTGTTAGATGAAGCTACTGCTTTTTCATCTTTTTTAGCAGACTCCATAATGTTATAGTCTAGTCCAGCCAGTTCCACTTCACGAGGTATACGTAATTTACCTGCTGCATGAAGTATTTTAGCTAAGACGTAACCTGGTACAAAACCAAGAACCACGAACATAATAAATGCCCCGATTATCATTCCAACAGGATTAATTGGTGCGTAACCCAAACCATCATATCCTGATGATGGGTAACCCCATAGAACGAAACCGCAGATTATAAGTCCGACAACTCCGGCGTAACCGTGTACAGCAACCGCACCAACCGCATCATCGATTTTGAACTTACGTTCAACCCAGTAATGCAATTTGTAAGCAATAATCGTACCAACACCAGCAATTATCATTGCTTGTATTGGATGATATAAATCGTTACCTGCTGAAGCAGTGATGATACCAGCTAGCCCACCTGAATAAGTCCAGAATGGATCTCCTTTTGAAATCCAATATGCAGCTAATAAACCACCAGATAAAGACATCAAAAAGTTAAAAGTAATACCACTAAGTGTTGTTGGCGTTACATAGATGTTCGTTGCAGTCCAAAAATTTACTCCATCACCCAAACCATATTCGGGTCCTAGATTAAATATTGGTATATTACACGCTGCATAGAATCCCCAGAAACCTGTATAGATTAAAAACAATCCTATACAAACTAACCAAGGGTTTCTCGGTCCGATGTTTCTCGGTTCTCCACTAGAAGAAAACTTTCCAATACGCGGACCTAAAACAGCAAGTACACCTAAAGCAAACCCTCCAGCACAAGCGTGAATTACCCCTGAAGCATAAGCGTCATGGTAACCTAAAAGTTTAAGCATCCAACCATCAAAGTGCCAACCCCAAGATGCGTCTATTGTCCAAAATACAGAACCAATAGCTATGGCTAATATACCAAATGCAAAAGTTGTAATTCTTTCAATTAACGCTCCTGAAACGATTGAAGCCGCTGTCCAAGAAAACAGTAGAAACGCAGCCCAGAACACTCCGTTGATATGGTCATTTAAACCAATTGCCATTATTGGACTCATTGGATTAGCTAATTCATTTGCGCCAAATCCTCCTCCCAAAACTAAACCGGTGCTTTCAGTCATTATTGACGGAGCAATTCCTGGTCCAGTTGGGAAGGCCCAATAAATCCACCAACCAAAGAAAAAAAACGTTATTGTTACCAAGGGTATCAATATAGTATTTTTCATTAAAGTATGTTGGTGGTTTTTATAACGTGAGGCTCCAACTTCATACATACAGAAACCCACATGAATTAAAAACATGAGAACTACTGTCATCCAGTAGTAAAATTCTGTAAATATAACTGTAAGAGCACCTAATTCATCAGTCATAATTATTCCTCCCTTAATTATTAAATTGTAATTATTCTACTAAATGCGACAAATAGATCAAGCTTCTAAAAAACAGCAAAAATGGTGTTTTAGAATTAAAAAAACAATTTGCAGTTGTGTGTATTAGAATTTTCTGTAGGCTTTTTTTAAATCTACAAGAGGATGCTTCGGAGACATTTGAAATTTAACAAGAAGTTCTCTTGCTATCATATCTCTATCTTGCTGATTATCTGGTAATTTAATTTTCTTTGGAATAGTGACCCAACCATTAGCGTTTCTACAAAAAACAGCAGGTCGGTTTTCTTCGTAGCCCATATGAACGTCTTCTAACCAATTTAGATCGTCCCAACCCATATATTCTACGTATTTTTTTAGGAATGGAGTAATTTTTTTATAGTCAGGTAGCAAGTTTACATCATATCTATAACCGATATGTTGACCTATCATTTTTTCTCTTGCCGTTTCCTTGGATTTACCTAATTTTACTTTTTTTTCTTTTGTTTTTTTTCTTTTTTTCTTAACCATAATTAATCTTTATATTTTATGAAAGTTATCAACACCAACCGTGTGATTAGTTCCAGTTAAAGGTACTTTTGCTAAAGCCGAAGCTTCCATAGTTAATGCAGCTAAATCTTCTGGTTCTAATGAATGAATATTAGTTTTTCCACAAGCTCTTGCTAAAAGTTGAGCTTCTAAAGTCATTGCATGCAAGTAATTATAAACTCGTAATGCAGCGTCATCAGGATTTAATCTTGATCTTAACTTAGGATCTTGTGTTGCAACACCAACTGGACAACGCCCTGTATGACAGTGATAACACTGTCCTGCTTTAACACCCATTTCTTTTTCGAAGTTAGCTTCTGGAATATCTTTATTACAATTTAGTGCAATTAATGCACCTGTTCCAATTGCTATTGCGTCCGCTCCTAGAGCCAAAGCTTTTGCCATATCAGCCCCATCTCTAACACCGCCTGCATAAATTAAAGTAACTTTTCCAGTTTTACCCACGTCATCAATAGCTCTTCTTGCTTCCCTGATTGCCGCAATACCAGGAATACCCGTATTCGCAGCAGCGATGTGAGGGCCCGCGCCAGTAGATCCTTCCATTCCGTCTAAAAATATAGAATCTGGATTACATTTTGCAGCCATACGAACGTCATCATAAACTTTAGCGGCACCTAATTTTAATTGAATAGGAACTTTATTTTTTGTTAACTCTCTTAATTCTTGAACTTTTAAAAATAAATCATCTGGACCTAACCAATCAGGGTGTCTTGCGGGAGATCTTTGATCAATACCTGATGGCAAGGATCTCATTTCAGCAACTTGATCAGTAACTTTTTGACCCATCAAGTGTCCACCCATTCCAACTTTTTGACCTTGACCAATAAATACTTCTATTGCATCAGCAAGTTGAGCGTGATGTGGGTTAAAACCATATCTTGATTGGATGCATTGGTAATACCATTTTTCAGAATATCTT
>CAJQSJ010000022.1 GCA_905612535.1 uncultured Pelagibacteraceae bacterium
AAATTTCATAATTACAACTAAAGTTAGAATATCTTAAATCTTATAAACAGTCACGAACTTAGAGGTTGTATTTTTTAATAATTATCGTTGCGACTTATGTCAAAATGTTTATTACAGTTTATCTTTAGATTAACTTAATTTTAGGAGAAAAATATGTTTGATAAATATTTTAATTACAGAAAACATAAAACTAATTTTAAAACAGAAGTAATTGCTGGTGTGTCAACATTCTTGACAATGGCGTACATACTGTTTTTAAATCCTGTAATTCTTGCTGATGGAGGCTTTGACTTTGGTGGCGTATTTACCGCTACTTGTTTAGCTACTGCTCTTGCTTGTTTTATAGCTGGGTTTTATGCAAAGACTTGGCCAGTTGGTTTAGCGCCAGGAATGGGGATTAACGCCTTCATAGCTTATGGAGTTTGTGTGGGTATGAAATATACTCCTGCAGAAGCTCTGGGAGCTGTGCTTGTTGCCGGTGTTGTGTTCTTAATCATTTCACTAACTCCAATAAGAGCCTGGCTAATTAACTCAATTCCAAAAAGCTTAAAGCTTGGAATTGGTGCGGGTATAGGATTATTTTTAGCTGTAATCGGATTTAATTTAATGGGTCTTCAGGTTCCGTCTGGAAATGCAACAATATTTAAGATGGGAGATCTTTCAAATCCATTGCTTCTTTTAGGTGCTGGAGCTTTCGTTTCAATGATTGTTATGGAAAAAATGGAAATTAAAGGAAATATAATTATAGGAATTATTGCCTTTAGTATTATTGCTTGGTTAACTGGCTTAGGTAATTTTAATGGCATTGTTTCTTCGCCTCCTCCAATGACTCATTTATTTGCATTTGATTTAGGTGCTGCACTTTCAGCCTCAATGGTAACAGTAATATTTACTTTGTTCTTTATTGATTTTTTTGATACCGCAGGAACACTTACGAGTGTTGCTAATGTTTCGGGTAAAATTAGTAAAGATGGAAAAATAAAAGACATTGATAAAGCTATGCTTTCAGACAGTGTATCAACTGTAGCTGGAGCTTTAATGGGAACAAGCACAGTAACTACTTATGTAGAATCTGCCGCTGGCGTAAAAGCTGGTGGAAGAACGGGAATGGTTTCTCTTACAATTGGAGTTCTATTTTTGTTATGCTTATTCTTTTCACCATTAGCTACAAGCTTACCAAAAGAAATAGACGCGGCAGCTTTGATTTATATATCTACTCTATTTGTACGTAATATTAAAGATATTGAGTGGGATGACATAGCTGAATCTGGACCAGCTGTCCTTGCTATGATAGCGATGCCATTTACGTACTCGATTTCTAATGGAATAGCCTTGGCATTTATCTCTTATGCAGCAATTAAAATTTGCACAGGGAAAACTAATGTTAATCCAGCTATTTGGGTAATTGCTATATTAAGCCTTATAAGCTTTATGGTAGCTTAAAATTTAAATTTAAGAATTAGAAAGGGCCAGATTATCTCTGGCCCTTTTTTTATTTATTATGTTTTTGTTTTATATCTTTAATTGTTATTTCCTCATAATGCTCAAATGGTTGAACTATCCAAGGATCATCAGGTAAGCGAGCTGCACAATAATCAGGTTCAAAAGTTGATTTATTTTTTTTCCACAATGTCGCTGTTTTTATACTTTCAATTTTTCCTTTTATCGGTTTATAATTTTGCAACCAATCAATACTTTTATTCAGCGTAATACCTGTATCTGATAAATCATCACACAAAAGTATTCTTCCAACTATATTTGTAATTGAACTCATCTCACGAGAAAAAACTATATCTCCTTGCTCATCCTCTTTTCCTCTACCAGAGTACGATTCGACAGCGAGATAGGCACATTTTAATTTGAAAATTCTACTTAATACGTCAATCATTGGTGCAGCTCCGCGCATTATGCCAACTAACAAAGTTGGGTTATATCCGCTTTCGTCAATACTTATAGCTAATTTTTCTACAATTTTATTATATTCTTCCCATGAAACAATTAATTTTTCTGACATAAATATTCTGCTATCATAGTCAAAAAAAAAAAATTAAAAAGGAGAAAATTATGCCTAAGGGATATTGGTTAGCCACTTATAAGAAAATAGAAAATAAAGAAAATATTGAAAACTATGCAGTAAAGGCAACTGAAACGATAAAAAATCATGGTGGAAATCCACTTGTTAGAGGAGGAAAATTCAAGCCACTTGAAGGTGATTCTTTTCAAAGAACTGTCGTTTGGGAGTTCCCCAATTATGAAGCTGCAGAAAAATGCTATAATTCAAAAGAATACCAGTCGGCTTGGAGCTTAGCGAAAAACTCTACAGAAAGAAACTTACAAATAGTTGAAGGAGTTTAATTACTTTCTTTTTTATTTTTCCAATTAAAGTAGAGTCAAACAAAACTAAAAAAATTATTAACTTTCTCTGAGAAGAATTAAAAAATAAATTTATTTAATACGAAACATCTACGGGATCAATTGATCTCCACATATACCAAGTTAAAACAGTTCTATAGCCCGAGTGAAGATTAGAAATTTTATCTAAAAATACTTTACTTGGTGGATATGATGTTTTATAATTTAATGATAAAGCTCTAAG
>CAJQSJ010000023.1 GCA_905612535.1 uncultured Pelagibacteraceae bacterium
TTTTTATTTCACTACTAATCTTGCCCCATATAAAATGTAGTAAAAAAACTAAAAGTAATAGATTTAATGTAAGTTCTATTAATGGTGTGAAAAAACTTTGAAAATAGTAAAATATAAAAATACCGAAGTAAATTAATAAAAAGTCAGATATTGAGCAAATTAAACAAACAATAAAAACAAACTCTTTTTTTAAACCTTGCTCTATCACAAAAATGTTTTGAGCTCCTATTGCTATAATTAAGCTCGTGCCTGTAATAAACCCTAATATTATATAGCTCATTTTATTTTGGTGCGGCTAGACAGACTCGAACTGTCACTGGGAAAACCCACTTGGCCCTCAACCAAGCTTGTCTACCAATTCCAACATAGCCGCATTATGCGTCACAATAAATCAATGACAATTTATCCGCAAGTTGATACATTTTAAATATGGAATTAAGTACTGATATTAAAATCTCTACAGACCCTATTTTCAACAGAATTTCTAAAGTTGTTCCTGAAATTGAATGGAAGATTCATGCTCCATTAATTCACAAAATTAATAAACTTAAAAAAGATAAAAATGCTGTTATTCTCGCTCACAACTATCAAACACCTGAAATTTATCACGGTGTAGCAGATTTTTCTTCAGATTCTCTTGCGCTTGCAGTTGAAGCTTCAAAAACTAAAGCCGATATAATTGTTATGTGTGGCGTACACTTTATGGCAGAAACCGCAAAGTTAATGAGTCCAAATAAAAAAGTGTTGTTACCAGATATGAAAGCTGGCTGCTCTTTGTCATCATCCATTACTGGTGAGGATGTTAGATTGTTAAAAAAAAAAAATCCTGGTGTTCCCGTTGTATCTTACGTGAACACTTCAGCAGATGTTAAGTCTGAAACTGATATTTGTTGCACGTCAGCTAATGCTGTAAAAGTTGTTGAGTCGCTTGGAGTTAAAAAAGTTATTTTTTTACCAGACAAATACTTAGCAAAATATGTAGCTTCAAAAACAAATGTTAAGATTGTCCCATGGAATGGCACTTGTGAAGTTCATGAAAAATTTACAGCAAAAGAAATTAATGAAATCAAAGAACAAAACCCCGGAATTGTTGTGATTGCTCATCCCGAATGTCCACCGGATGTTATTAATGCATCAGATTTTGCTGGATCAACCAGTGGGATGAATGAATACGTTAAAAAAAACCAACCTAAAAAAGTAATGATGGTAACTGAATGTTCTATGAGCGATAATGTTCAAGTTGAAAACCCCAATGTAGACTTTATAAAACCATGTAACTTATGCCCTCATATGAAAAGAATTACATTAGCAAAAATATTAGATTGTTTAGAAAAAGAAAATAACGAAATTTTAATTCCAAATAACTTAGTAGAAAAAGCAAGATTGTCTGTGGAAAGAATGGCTTCAATAGGTCGTTAATAATCAAAAGTGATAAACATAGTGAAACAAGCCATGTCAGAAGATTTAAAACCTTCCGGAGATATTACGACTAAACTCCTAAATAATAATAATAAAATTATGGCAAAAATTATCGCAAAACAGAACTGTATAATTGGAGGATTGAATTTTGCTAAAGAAGCTTTCAAATATTCAGACAAAAAAACTATTTTCAAAATAAAAATAAAAGATGGAAAAAAAGTAAAAAAAGGGAAAATTGTTGCGGTGGTTTTTGGTAAAGCTACAGCAATATTAAAAAGTGAAAGAGTTGCTCTTAACTTTCTAAGTTTAGTTTCAGGCGTGGCAACTATAACAAAAAAATTTGTCGATAAAACTAAAGGTAAATCATGTAAAATTTGTTGTACAAGAAAAACTATTCCAAATTTAAGATCTTTACAAAAGTATGGTGTAAAATTAGGCGGTGGCCTCAATCATAGATTTAACTTAAGTGATGAAATATTAATAAAAGATAATCATATAGCTATAGAAAAAGATATTCGCGGATTAGTAGAAAGAGCTATTAAAAATAAAAAAGGTAAAAAAATTACTGTAGAAGTAGACAGCCTCAATCAATTAAGAAAAATAATCGATTTAAAATTTGACAGAATTCTGTTTGACAACATGAGTCTTAAAAATCTAAAAAAAGGTGTCCTTCTAGCAAATAAGCTCTATGCTACTGAAGCTTCTGGTGGCATAACCTTAAAAAATGTAAGAAGAGTTGCGTCTACCGGAGTTAAAAGAATATCAGTTGGACATATAACTCATAGCGCTCCTGCAGTAAATTTTAATTTAGAAATCTAATAATTTATTTTTTTTTAAATAAGCTTGAGCTGCAGCTAAGCGTGCTATCGGTATTCTGTATGGAGAACAAGACACATAGTTTAATTTAGCATTTTCACAAAATTCAATACTAGCAGGGTCGCCGCCGTGTTCTCCGCAAATGCCTAGTTTAAGGTTTTTCTTTTGTTTTCTTCCTCTTTCAGTGGCAATTTTAATTAATTCTCCTACACCTTTCTCGTCTAAACTTACAAACGGATCCTTATTAAAAATTTTATTATCTACATAATCGTTTAAAAATTTTCCAGCATCATCTCTGCTTATACCAAATGTAGTTTGCGTTAGATCGTTAGTTCCAAAACTAAAAAAATCAGCATGTTTTGCAATATCATTTGCTCTAAGTGCTGCTCTTGGAAGCTCAATCATTGTTCCTACATAATAGATTATTTTTATATTATATTTTTTTTGAATTTTATCCGCAGTTTTTTCAACTAAGCTTCTAAGTATCTGAATTTCTGCTGCTGTAGAAACTAAAGGAATCATAATTTCAGGTATGACTGACTTAATTTTTTTCTTTTTACATTCTACTAAAGCTTCAAAAATTGCCTCACATTGCATTTGATATATTTCAGGAAAAGAAATTCCTAATCTACAACCTCTATGTCCTAGCATAGGATTTTGTTCGTGAAGTTCAGTGATACGTAACTTTATGTCGTTATTAGAAATCTGTAATTCATTAGCAACATTTTTAATATCTTTATCAGTTTTAGGTAAAAACTCATGCAAAGGTGGGTCCAAAAGTCTAACAGTAACTGGTAAACCTCTCATGATCTTAAAAATTTCTATAAAGTCATTTTTTTGAAAAGGAAGCAATTTTGCTAAAGCGTTTTTTCTATCTTCTAATGTATTAGATAAAATCATTTGCCTAACAGAAATAATTCTTTTGTCGTCAAAAAACATATGCTCTGTTCTACATAAACCAATGCCTTCGGCGCCAAAGTCTCTTGCAACTTTTGTATCCGCTGGAGTTTCGGCATTAGTTCTAATTTTAAGCTTTCTATATTTGTCTACCCACTTCATTAATTTTGAAAAATCACCCGATATATGAGCTTTAACTGTTGGAACTTTGTCTAACATAACTTTGCCACTTCCTCCATCTATGGTAATTAGATCGCCCTCTTTTATTTCATAATTATTGGATTTAAATAATTTTTTTTCATAATCAACTTTAATTTCATTAGACCCAGACACACATGGTTTTCCCATGCCTCTTGCTACTACAGCCGCATGACTTGTCATGCCTCCTCTTGCTGTTAGTATTCCTTTGGCCGCATGCATTCCGCTAATGTCTTCTGGTGAGGTTTCTACCCTCACCAATATTGTATCTTGCATCTGTTCTTTTAATCTTTCCGCTTCCTCTGTAGAAAATACTACTTTACCGCTTGCCGCTCCTGGAGATGCCGGTAGGCCAGTAGCTATTACTTTTTTTTCTGCTTTTTCATCTAAAGTAGGATGTAATAAGGAATCAAGAATATTTGGATCAACTCTTAAAATAGCTTCTTTAATTGAAATTAATTTTTCAGAAACCATATCAACTGCAATTTTGATTGCTGCTTTAGCTGTTCTTTTTCCTGAACGTGTTTGTAATATCCATAATTTTTTATTCTCAACTGTGAATTCAATATCCTGCATATCTCTATATTTTAATTCCAATTTTTTAAAAATTTTTTCTAGCTGTTTAAAGTTTTTTGGCATAGATTCTTGCATGCTTAATTCTTTTGATTTAGATTTTTTTCTTAGATTTTTCGAAAGATGCTGTGGAGTTCTAGTGCCAGCAACAACATCTTCACCTTGGGCATTAATAAGATACTCTCCAAAAAGTTCTTTTTTTCCTGTTGATGGG
>CAJQSJ010000024.1 GCA_905612535.1 uncultured Pelagibacteraceae bacterium
GATTCGACGGGTGATGTAAAATACCATTTAGGAGCATCATCTAATAGAGAATTTGATGGAAATTTAGTTCATATTTCTTTAACAGATAACCCTTCTCACTTAGAGGCTGTTAACCCAGTTGTTTTGGGTCAAACAAGGGCAAAACAATTTTTTCATGGTGACAAAAATAGACAGCAAGTAGTTCCAATTTTAATACACGGAGATGCCGCTTTTGCTGGTCAGGGTGTAGTTGCTGAATGCTTTGCTATGTCCGGACTGCCCGGACATAATACAGGAGGGACAATTCATTTTATAGTTAACAACCAGATTGGTTTTACAACAAATCCAAGGTTTGCAAGATCTTCTCCCTATCCATCAGACTTAGCAAAAAATGGTAGAAGCTCCAATTTTACATGTTAATGGAGACGATCCTGAAGCAGTGGTTCACTGCGCTAGAGTTGCGATGGAGTTCAGACAAAAATTTAATCGAGATATAGTTATAGATATGATTTGTTATAGAAGGTTTGGACATAATGAAGGAGACGAGCCTTCGTTTACGCAGCCAATGATGTATAAAAAAATTAAAACACATCCAACAACTTTAAATGTTTATGCTGAAAAAATTAATTGAACAAAAAATAATTTCTCAAAATGAGTTTAATGAGATGAAAGTAAATTTTAAAAATCTTCTTGCAGAACAATTTAAAACAGCTAAAGAATACAAGCCAAAATTAGAATGGTATGAAGGTGTTTGGTCAAGATTTAAACCAGAAAAGGGCAAAGACAAAAGAGGTATTACAGGTGTACCAACCGAGAAAATAAAAAAAATTGGCAAGAAACTTGTCATGATTCCAAAAAATTTTAATGTGCACCCAAAAATAAAAAAAATTTTTGATAATAAAAAGAAAATGTTTGAGACAGGAAAATCTTTTGATTGGAGCACTGCTGAGCAATTAGCTTTCGCGACTTTGTTAGATGAAGGTTATCCGGTTAGACTTTCAGGTCAAGATTCTGGTCGCGGAACTTTTAGTCAACGTCATTCTGTTTTACGCGATCAAAGTGATAACACTTATTATACACCTCTGAATAATATTTCAAAAAAACAAAAAAAATATGAAGTGATCGATACTTTGCTTTCAGAATTAGCTGTTCTTGGATTTGAGTATGGATACTCATTATCAGAACCAAAGGCATTAGTTGTTTGGGAAGCCCAATTTGGAGATTTTGCAAATGGTGCTCAAGTTGTGATTGATCAGTTTATTGTACCCGGTGAAAGAAAGTGGACAAGAGCAAGTGGTTTAGTAATGTTGTTACCTCACGGGTATGAAGGACAAGGGCCAGAACATTCATCAGCAAGATTAGAAAGATTTTTACAAATGTGTGCTCAAGAAAATATTCAAGTTATAAACTGCACTACACCTGCTAATTATTTTCATGCACTAAGAAGACAGATCCATAGAGGATTTAGAAAACCGCTAATAATAATGACTCCAAAATCTTTATTAAGAAATAAAAGATGCATTTCAAATATTAAAGATTTTTTCTTCTGGAAATTCATTTCATAGGATTTTGACCGACCTTGCTGATATTAAAGAGTATGGTTTAATTAAACTTAAAAAGGATAAGGAAATTGAAAAGGTTATCATGTGTTCGGTCTAGATAACCATTTAGATAAATTTGTGTATTGTAATCTTCTTTTTTAAATCCATGATCATTAGGATGTAGATCATGTAAATCTTTTCTTTCCATCATATTTAGAGGATCAAGTTTTGCAATAAGGTGTCCTCTAATTCTATAAGCTCTAATTAAAGCTATTGCTTTTACAGACTGCATTTTTTCTGTTTCTAAATTATCTTTGGTAAACGCCTGTTCCTTATTATTAAAAAATTTCCTTGAAGTCATTGTTTAAAATATTACTTTTTTTTGGTGACCAGCTTGGTCCTAATAATTCTTTATGAACAACTGTTTTGTCTTCATTAAGACCATCAAAAAAATCCTTCCAGCTTTTTGGTATATTGTTTGGGTTATTTAAGTATTGGAGGTAAAGC
>CAJQSJ010000025.1 GCA_905612535.1 uncultured Pelagibacteraceae bacterium
ATAAAAGATTTAATAAATTTAGTTAAAAAAAATTTATCTGATTAGTATTTAAAAAAAATGACCAAGAAAAACCCTTTTAACTCTGGATATTACAAAAGCGATGAATTAAAAAAGTTCGGTTTTAAAAAAGTTGGTAAAAATGTTGAAATTGCCAAGAATTGTACAATTGTAGGCTTAGAAAATATTTCACTTGGTAATAATATTCGTATAGACAGCAATGTTATAATTGCTGCAAACACAGGATATCTTAAGCTTGGAAATCACATACACATAGGTGCCGGTTCTTATTTAGGATGTAGCGGGGGTATTACTTTTTCTAATTTTTCTGGGTTATCTCAAGGCGTTCACATCTACTCTGAATCGGCTGATTACTCAGGACAAACATTAGCAAGCCCAACTATACCAAAAAAGTATAGAAGCATTGTATCTGCTCCTGTTTTTTTAAAAAAACATAGTGTTGTAGGGTCAAATAGCGTAATAATGCCGGGTGTAACTATTGGTGAAGGCACTGCCGTAGGCGCGCTTTCATTTGTGCATTTGACGTTAGATGAATGGAGTGTTTACTTTGGTTCACCAGCACAAAAAGTTAATCATAGATCAAATAAGGTATTGTCCTTAGAAAAAAAAATAGTAAAAGAAACAAAATGAAAAAAATTACAATTATTGCAGAAATAGGAATAAATCACAGCGGAAGTTTAGCTTTAGCAAAAAAAATGATTAAAGCTGCAAAAAAATGTGGTGCAGATGTAGCTAAATTTCAAAATGCTTACAGAGATGATCTGTTTCAAATTAAAAGCAAGGCCTACAAAGTTGCTAAAAAATTTATATTAAAAGACTCTGAGTATAAAGAAATTAAAAAATACTGTGATAAATTAAAAATTGAATTTATGTCTACGCCCTATGACTTTAGAAGTGTAGATTTATTAGAAAAACTTAAGGTAAAAAGGTACAAAGTTGCGTCTGCAGATGTTGTGGATATGCCCTTAAATAAAAAAATTATTTCAACAAAAAAACCAGTCATTATATCAGTTGGTATGGCTAATATTTCTGAGATTAAAAAAACTGTAAATTTTTATAAGAAAAATAAAATGAAAAAAATCACCTTACTTCATTGCGTTTCAAGCTACCCATGTTCAACTAAAAGCTTAAACCTAAGAACAATGTTAAAATTGAAAAAAGTATTTAATTTGCCAGTTGGGTATTCAGACCATAGCATTGGAAATGATGCCGCAATAATGGCGGTAGGATTTGGAGCTACAGTTATAGAAAAACATTTTACTATTAACAAAAAGTTACCAGGCGCAGATCATAAAATATCAGATAATCCAGAGGAATTTTCAAAGTTAATTAAAGCGATTAGAGAGGCAGAGTTGAGGTTAGGTGAAGAAGAAAAAAAATGTCAACCTGAAGAGGAAAAATTTATTAAATTTGCGCGCAAGAGTATAACTTTAAGACATGATTTAAAACGTGGAGACAGTATTAAAGAATCTGATATAATTATGAAGAGACCAGGAACTGGTTTAAATGGACAAAAAGTTATAGAAATAATAGGAAAAAAAGTTAAAAAAAATCTTTCAAAAGACTATCAAATAAAAAAACAAGACCTTAGATAAAATTTTATCACAAAAACTCAATTAACAATGAATAAATCTAATAAAATTTATGTTTCAACTACTTTTGCTAAAGATAACTCAAAAATTAGTAATGTTTTATTGAATTGTAAAAAAGCTAATATTTCTAAAATTGAGCTAGGATCGAATCATGTTTATGAACATGATTTTGAAAAAATAATAAAGAAATATAAATTTGATTATATTGTTCACAATTACTTTCCAATTCCAAAAAAAAGTTTTGTAGTTAATATAGCGTCCTTAGATAAAAAAGTAAGAACTTTAAGTTTAAAACATGTAAAAAATTCAATTTTGTTTTGCAAAAAAACTAATGCTAAACTTTACACATTTCATCCAGGCTTTATTGGAGACCCTGAAAAGGCAAGCAACTCAAAAAAAAAT
>CAJQSJ010000026.1 GCA_905612535.1 uncultured Pelagibacteraceae bacterium
ATTTTCAAAAGATCCAAATCTAAGTTCTTATAATCTTTTTGGTATAGAAGTTAGATATTATGGATATAATAATCTTTGGAGATTGCCACCATTCCTTGGATGGCTTCCAATTTGGGTAAATGATTCATTGTTTTTTTTATTAAATGATTGGATGCCAATCGAGTTTTGGAATGCAGATATTCAAGAGTATCAAACGCGACCACTTATTTTACAAATTACCAGAATGATTTCAGCTTCTATGCTTTTTTTAATTGAATTTATTCGTGAAATTTTAATTGGTGGAGTGAAGACCGTTGTTGCATTTACAAGTTGGGATTGGATTGACGCAAACCCATGGGCGGAATTACCTGGACTTCCTTGGACTATAGTTGCCGCTGGAGCAATTATATTAGGCTATAAACTTAATGGAAAAGGTCTTGCACTACTTGCGGGTATTACCATGATTTATATTTCTGTATTTGGTCAGTGGAACCCTTCAATGCAGACGCTTTCATTTGTGTTGGTTGCTGCTCCAGTTTCTGTTCTCCTTGGTTTGTTTTTAGGAATTTGGTCATATAAAAGCAAGAGGGTGGAGGCAGCATTAAATCCTATACTCAATGTAATGCAGACCATGCCACACTATGCTTATCTAGGTCCGATAGTGGTACTCTTTGGAGTTGGAGACCATGCTGGAGCAATTGCAACAATAATTTTTGCAACACCACCAATGGTCCGTTTGACTTTGTTGGGACTAAGGAAAGTATCTCCAGAAGTTGTCCATGCGGGGAAGATGAGTGGATGTAACGAATTTCAACTTTTATTTAAAGTATTAATTCCAACCGCTAGAAAGGACATTTTAATTGGCGTGAACCAAGTCATTATGCAGTGTTTGGCCATGGCGGTTATTGCATCTTTTATAGGTGCTAAGGGATTAGGTTGGAATCTATTGCTGGCCTTAAATCAACTTAGAATTGGTTTAGCTTTAGAAGCCGGCATTTGTATTAGTCTAATTGCAGTACTTTTAGATAAAATGTCTTTAGCTTGGGCTCATAAACAAACAGACTATTTTGAAAACCTTAATTTTTTCCAGCGTCATAAATATGGATTATTTTTTGTTGGGGCCGTAATAGCTGGATTAATACTTGCATCCTTTGGATCTTTTTATTTTAAGGAAGGTTTTAACTACCTGTATGAGGTTCCACATAACAAAGGAATATCAACTGAATCTTTCTGGAATGCAGGTGTTGATTGGATTTTTGATACTTTCTTTTTCCAAATAAAAATTTTTAATACCTGGTTGATTGTAGACGTATTGCAGCCAATGAGAGCTGCTTTTCTTAGAATGCCAGTTGTTGCAACGTTTGTTCTTGTAATGGGAACAGGTTATATAATCGGAGGCATTAGATCAGCACTTATAGTTGGTGGCTTTACATTATTTATTGCTCTAAGCCCATGGTGGGATAGAGCTTTAGTCACAGCTTACATGGCAACTTTTGGTGTAATTGTATCAGGTACAATAGGAGTAACCATTGGTTCTTTGTGCGCACAAAACACAACTAGTACAAAAATTGCTTTAGGGGTTTGTGATACCCTCCAAACATTTCCATCTTTTGTTTACTTAATTCCCGTTATGATGCTTTTTGGCATAACTGATACATCTGTATTAATAGCTGTGATCATTTACGCAACTATTCCTGCAACTCGTTACACTATTGAGGGACTTCGTAGTGTGCCGCCAGCTTTACACGATGCAGCTTCGATGTCAGGTGTAACGCGCATACAAAGATTGTTTCAGATTGAATTTCCCTTAGCATTTCCTCATATAATGCTTGGAATTAATCAAACAGTTATCTTTGCATTATTTATGGTAATTATTGGAGCCTTCATTGGGACGGAAGATTTAGGACAATATATTATGAAAGCTTTATCAGACCAAAAAGGAGGAGGCAAAGCACTGATCCTTGGTCTCTGCGTTGCCTTCATTGGCTTAGCAGTTGATAATTTAATTCGCACTTGGGCAAACAAACGAAAAAAATTATTAGGATTAGAAGAATATTAAATGTCTAATTTTGATTGGGCCTATCCCAATACCGTATGGTTTGGTAACGGTAGAATAAAAGATTTAACAAAAGCCTGTAAGGTATTAGGTATAAAAAATCCTTTATTCGTTACCGATAAAGATCTCATAAAAAACAAAATGGTGGAAGAAACTCTTGAAATAAATAAAAGAGCTAAGCTACCCACTTCTACCTTTTCAGAATTAAAAGGAAATCCATTAGGAAGCCAAGTAAAAAGAGGCGTCGAAGTATTTAAAAATGGTAATCATGATGGAGTTATAGCTTTTGGTGGAGGCAGCAGTTTAGATGTTGGTAAATCAATTGTATTGCAAGCCGCTCTTAATAGGCCACTTTGGGATTTCACAGACGGGGGATCTTTTTGGAATGAAAATGATTATCCCGAATCTATGGTTAAAAATAAAATTAGTAATCCTGATAATTTAAAACCATTTATTGCAGTTCCTACCACAGCTGGAACAGGATCGGAAACATCAAGAGCAGCAGCAATAATTAATGATGAAACAAAAGTTAAAAAAATTGTATTTCATCCCAGAATGTTACCTACAATAACTATTCTTGATCCAGAACTTACGTTAAGTATGCCAGCTTTTTTAACAGCAGCAACTGGTATGGATGCGTTAGCTCATAACTTAGAAGCATATTGTGCACCAGGTTATCATCCGATGGCAGATGGAATAGCTTTAGAAGGAATGTCTCTAATTAAAAAATGGCTAGCAGTTGCTGTAAATGAAGGAGCAAATTTAGAAGCAAGAGGACACATGATAACTTCATCAAGTATGGGTGCTACAGCTTTTCAAAAAGGTTTAGGGGCAATTCATTCACTAAGTCATCCAGTTAATTCTTTATTTAATGTACACCATGGCCTTTCCAATGGAATTTTTATGCCCTACGTTCTTACTTTTAATAGATCAGCTATAGAAAAAAAAATTGCAAAACTTAGCGAGTATCTTAGTTTAAAAGAAGCTTCATTTAATTCATTTGTTGATTGGGTTCTAGAATTAAAAGAGCAAATTAAAATTCCACATACAATTTCAGAGTCGGTAAAAATTACAGATCAAGATATAGAAAAAATGTCTCCAATGGCTTTAAATGATCCTTGCACACCTGGAAATCCTAAAAAACCTAATTTAGATGACATGGTTTCCATGTATGAGCACAGTGTTCAAGGAAAGTTATTTTAAATTTAAAGAAGGACCTTTTAGACTTAAAGCAAAAGAAGGTTTTAAAATAGCTGAGTGGTAAAAATTGAAGACATTTAAATTTTTTTAAGCTCAGACAAAACTTCTTTTGCGTGGTCTTTGACTCTAACATTCGACCAAATCTTATGAATTTTACCTTTTGAATTTATAAGGA
>CAJQSJ010000027.1 GCA_905612535.1 uncultured Pelagibacteraceae bacterium
ATTGAAACAACCTCCTCTTTTTTGACATTTAATCTTTTGGATATTTCTTCCACATGATTTGGCGACAAATCTCCAGTTTCAGTGGCAGATAGTTGATTTTTTATTTTTTTTAAATTAAAAAAAAGTTTCTTTTGCGCTGAAGTAGTGCCCATTTTTACTAAGCTCCAGGATCTTAAAACATACTCTTGAATTGATGCTTTAATCCACCACATTGCATAGGTAGCTAATCTAAATCCTTTTTCAGGATCAAATTTTTTAACTGCTTGCATTAAGCCAATACTTCCTTCTGAAACTAATTCACTTGCTGGTAAACCATAACCTCTGTACCCCATTGCAATTTTTGCAACCAGTCTAAGATGGCTAGTAACTAATTTTTCAGCAGACTTTAAATCTCCTCTTTCTTTCCAGCTCTTCGCTAGCATATATTCTTCTTCTAAAGATAACATGGGAAACTTTTTTATTTGTTTTAAGTAAGTTCCAAGACTCCCATCTGCAGCAATGGAGGGTAAGTTTGTATTTGTAGTTTTGCTGTTCATATATTTAGTTGATATGTAATAGTAAATTGTAGCAAATTCAAGGCTTCTAAATACTAGCTTTTGTAAGGGTTTTCACAAGTTCATCAAAGTCTTTAGGTTTAACTGCCTTAAAAAAAAGTTCTTTTCCAGTTTTAGGATGAATAAATCCTAAACTTTTAGCATGCAAAGCTTGTCTTTTAAAATTGTTAATTTTAAGCTCTACATTTATGTCAATTTTTTTAAATTTCTTTTGAGATTTTCCATAGTGTCTATCACCTAAAATAGGATTACCCTTGAAATTCATGTGCACTCTTATTTGATGTGTTCTTCCAGTTTCTAATTCGCATTCTATTAGGCTTATTTTTGGTAAGTTTATATTATTAAAAATTTTTAATGTTTTATAATTTGTTATAGCTACTTTACCTTTATCTTTTCTTACAGACATAAGCTGTCTATTTTTAATGCTTCTGCCAATATTAGCGTTAATTTTTCCATTTGATGGCCTAAGAGAACCCCAAATTAATGCTTCGTAAGTTCTTTTTATACTATGTTCGCTAAATTGCTTTGCTAAGTTTACGTGAGCAAAATCATTTTTTGCAATAATAATTACCCCACTAGTGTCTTTGTCAATTCTGTGAACTATACCTGGTCTTAATTTTCCTCCAATATTTGAAAGTTTATTTTGACAATAAAATAACAAGCCATTTACTATTGTGTTTTCATAGTTTCCTGCTCCAGGATGCACTACCACTCCGGGTGATTTATTGATTAGGATTATATCGTCATCCTCATACAAAATATCCAAAGCAATTTTATTTGGTTTAATATGAGTTTCTTTAGGTAAGGGGAATTTAACTTCAATATGATCTCCTAGACTTATTTTTTTAGAAGCCTCATTAATGATGACATTATTTTTCTTAATATGTCCTTCTCGAATTAAATCTTGTAGTTTAGTCCTACTTATTTCTTTAATTTGAGATTGCAAAAATTTATCAAGGCGAGTTCCATCAAAATCTGCAGTCACCTCTTTATTAAATATTTTTTTTTCCATTATTTTTTCTACGTGGTATATATTATTAGTATATGCGCTCGTAACTCAACTAAATAGAGTGGCTGACTTCAGAAGTCGAGCTTTGAAAACTAATCGCATCAACCATTAATATAGCAGTGTCGAAATCTATCGTCCATTTAAAAGTTTAAAAACAAAGAATCGCATCACGCCTCAAACCTTGAATACTAGACTCAAAACATAGGCAATTATACAATTTAATTTTTAATTAATTCAACAAAACAAAAAAAAACAAAAAAAAACAGATCTATGTAATGTTCTCAGCCGTTATGCTAATGACATTCAAATTAAATGCTAAAAATTATAAAATTTTCATATCGATTCATCACTGAATATCCTATATAAATTAATTATGGACCTGTGGCCCAATTGGATAAGGCGCGACGCTTCGGACGTTGAGATTCGGGGTTCAAATCCCTGCAGGTCCACCATGCTTTTTTAAAAAATTATAAAAAATTTACTGCTAAACCAACCTTTATACATAGGCTTATTTAACAGTAATTTTGGTGTAGGGTTTAAGAATCACGAAGAATGTAAAAGCGATCTTTGTTACTGCAGGGTTTTAATGACATGCCAAAGTATTGACATTAATACCATAAAACTAGTTCCAAGCAATAACCAAAAAACATGCATCAACGAATCTTTTTTAATGTCAAACCGAATTGCCAGCAATACCAAAAAGCTAATCCCAATTAATATCCAAAAAACAGTTACTAATGTCATTTCATTTTAAAATTTTATTGGCTTAAATCCTTTAAGAACATTAGGAAATCTAACTGTACACAATTTTGATTGCAAATTAAATTTTAATTAATAAAGCATCCCAATTCTGCAACAAAATCTTTTTCGAGTAAACCACAGCACATCAGAAAAAACTTTTTCAGGTAACTGAAATTTAAAAAAAGTCTTGGTTTGATTGGTTGCTGAGGCAAGATTTGAGCCCAACAGCCTCAGGTTATGAACCTTACACAAGTAATTTTTTAATCACAAAACGAACGTTATACCTAAAAAAGATAGATAAATTTCTTAAGATTCAATGATTTGTGCAAAGAGCGTGTCAGTGGACATTACAAAAGAAAACTGCCAAAACTGTGTTATGAAAAAACTTTTAGGTATTTTGATTGTAGTTTTAGTGTTTTTATTTTTATTTAAAAATCCATTCAGCATTAAAACGTATTTAAAATGTGAGCCATATGAACAAAACTCTAAAGAAGCTTTGCACTTTGCTTTTGATAAGCGTTATATTTGGAGCAATTATGATCCAGTAAATTCTGAATTTCAAGATAGATCTAAGGCTAAGTATGGAGAGCGTTATGTTACTGCAATCTGGGATAATATAAAAATTAA
>CAJQSJ010000028.1 GCA_905612535.1 uncultured Pelagibacteraceae bacterium
AAAACTTCTGTCTAAGATTATCTATTGGAACCATTGAACCACCTACATTACAATACCAGTAAGTCCAACCATTGTAGCTTTCAGCCCCCATTATTTTAGCTGCAATTTTATGTATAGAACCCGCAGACTCTTTATGCTTAATGCTGCCGTCTACCATAATTCTTGCATTATTTTTTTTCTTTTGATCAAAAATATTTGTACCTGGTTTAATTATTCCTAATTCAACAAGCGAGCCAAAGGGCACTCTTGGTTTTGATCTATTGTTTTCTAATGTATCTAAGTTACTTTCCTCAATAGTTTGAGTTTTATTAATTCTTTCACTTGCAGCTCTAAAATATTTCTTATCTTTTTCTACCCCAAAATACTTTCTGCCTAATTTTTTAGAGACTACAGCAGTAGTTCCTGTTCCTAAAAAAGGATCAAATATTGAATCACCTTTATTCGTGGTTGCTAGTATAATTCTATGCAAAAGAGATTCTGGTTTTTGTGTAGAATGAACTTTCTTACCATTTTTCTTTAATCTTTCCTTCCCATTGCAAATAGGAAGCATCCAATCAGAACGCATTTGTAAATCGTCATTTAAACATTTTAAAGATTGATAGTTAAAAGTGTATTTTGATTTTTTACTTTTAGATGCCCATATTAAAGTTTCGTGCGCATTAGTAAACCTTGATCCTCTAAAATTTGGCATCGGATTATTTTTTCTCCAAATAACATCATTTAACAACCAATAGTTTAAATTTTGTAAGTGGTACCCTAAACGGAAAATATTATGGTAAGAGCCCATAACCCAAATGCTACCATTATCCTTTAAAATTCTTTTACATTCAGTTAACCAAGTTTTACTGAAACCGTCATAATGTTCGAAGTTTTCAAATTGATCCCACTTGTCGTTCACACCATTAACTTTACTGGCGTCAGGCCTTCTTAAAGTTTCACCAATTTGCATATTATATGGAGGGTCAGCAAAAACTAAATCAAATGATTTATCTGGTATAGTTTTTAGTATTTCGAGCGAGCAGCCGTGAGAAATAGTATTAAAAAATTTGTCCATATCTAGATTCAACTTTACGTTGAATTAGACTTTAAATTTTTGTATCAGTCAAACGTTAATGAATAAAAAGGGAGCTTCATAGTGTTTTGCGTTTGGACGACATCAAGATGTTGTGTATTGGTTTAAACGTAACCCTATGGTGTTTAGTAATTCCGTATTTTTTTAATCCATTTAAGTGATCCTTAGTTCCATATCCATAATTTTTTTCCCATCTATAATTAGGGTAATTTTTTGCTAACTTTATCATGAATAAATCTCTTGATACTTTTGCAATAATTGATGCCGCCGCAATAGAAATAATTTTTTCATCACCTTTAATAAAAGTTTTAGACTTTATCTTCAATCCTTCGGGAGAAAAAATTCCATCTATATACGCAATTGATGGTTCAAACTTTAATTTCTCTAAAGATCTTTTCATTGCTAAAAGCGAAGCATTTAAAATATTAATTTTAGTTATTTCTTTAACACTCGCCATGGCCACAGCATAAGTTGAATTTTTTTTGATATGATTGAATAATAATATTCTTTCTTTAAAAGGGATTTTTTTTGAATCTCTTATCCCTTTTATATTTATTCCCTTATTTAGAATCACAGCAGCAGCAAAAACTGGTCCTGCCAAGCAACCGCGGCCGACCTCGTCAACACCAGCTATATTCTTTATTTTTTTCAATCAGTTTATATTTATAATATTTTTATTTTATCTCTAATCATTTTTAGATCTACCCAGGACATTTTTTTTTGTTGCGGCTGACGCATTAAAAAAGCTGGATGAAAAGACGCAATAATCCAAGGATTTGCTGACCCAATTTTCATTTGATTCCATTTTCCTCTTGCATCAGAAATAACCTCATCATTTCCAATTATTGAGTTTAATGCCGTGCTACCTAATAATAAGATTATTTTAGGATTAATAATCTCAATATGACTTGTTAAGTAAGGTAAATATCTTGCTATTTCTTGTTCGGTAGGACGTCTATTTTCTGGCGGTCTATAATTTACAACATTTGATATATAAACTTTTTTTCTATCGAGTTGAATGGAATTAAGCATTTTATCTAATAGCCTTCCAGCACGACCAATGAAAGGAGTTCCTGCTATATCTTCTTGAGCACCAGGTCCTTCACCTATTATCATTATGTTTGCGTTTAAATTGCCATCAGAAAATACTAAATTTGTTGCATTTTTTTTTAAATCACAATTTTTAATGAAAGATATACTTTTTTTAAGCTTTTCCTGTTTCGAAATAGCCATGAAGAAACGCAATTTGTATTTGTTTTAAATTATCATAACGATCCGGAATATCATCTATGATGCCAAAACTTCTTTCTTGATTGCCTTGATAAGCCTCAATCCAAGATAAAAAAATGTTTCCATAAAAGTTTTCAAACAGAAAATTAGATCTAGAAATTTTATTTGCTCTCTCAAAATATTTTTTTGCACTTTTGTAGTCTGCTTCTATAAAGTATTTTATTCCCAATAAAAGGTCTGCTTCAAATAACAATTCATCTTCCTTCCAAATATCTTTTGAAAATAGGAATGCCTCTTCAAATTTATTTAGCAAGATTAGAGATCTAATGAGCTGTGTATTATAGTTAGTATGTTTACCTTTTAGAGTTTCAGCTTTTTTCAAATATTGAAAACCCTTCTCTGTATTGTTGTTCTTTAAAGCAGCTAGCCCGGAAAAATAATTTGTTACATCATTTTTGT
>CAJQSJ010000029.1 GCA_905612535.1 uncultured Pelagibacteraceae bacterium
AGATGAAAATAAATGGCTGTCCCTTCGATATGATCTTACGGCTCCCTTAGCGAGATATGTAGCTAAAAATTATTTGGAAATTCCAAAACCTTTTAAAAGATATCAACTAGGTACTGTTTGGAGAAATGAAAAACCAGGACCTGGTCGCTATAGAGAATTTTTGCAATTTGATGCTGATTACGTTGGTACAAAAAATTTACAGGCTGATGCTGAACTTTGTGTATTAATATCTGAGATACTAGAAAAATGCGGACTAGATAAAGCTGATTACACTGTTAAAATTTCTTCTAGAAAATTTACAGATAAATTGTTTGAGCAATTAAAAATTACATCAAAAGATCAAATATCAACCACTTTACGTGCTCTTGATAAAATCGACAGGCTTGGTTGGGTGGAGGCCAAGAAACTTCTTGGGGAAGGTAGAAAAGATAAGTCTGGAGACTATACAAAAGGTGCAAACCTTAAAAACGATCAGATTAAAATAATAGAAGATGCTCTAAAGAGCAAAAATCCTAATAGTGAAGATGTTGAAGAAATTATAAAAATATTTCAAGCTTATGACTTTAAAAATTATCAATTTGACCCATCAGTTATACGGGGACTGGAATATTACACGGGACCTATTTTTGAAGTTAATTTAAATTTTGAAGTAAAAAATTTAAAAGGAAAAGCCATCCAATTTGGATCGATAGGCGGAGGAGGAAGATATGACGGACTTGTAAATAATTTTGGAAATCTTGATTGTCCAGCAACCGGAATATCAATTGGAATAGATAGATTTGTATTTGCTTTGATGCAGAAAAAAGACTTTAAAATAAAATCTACACGACCAGTAGTCATATGTGTTTTTGATAAAAACAGAATTAAAGAATATATCGAAATATTAAGTAACCTTAGAGCTTCTAATATTAGTTCTGAGATTTATCCAGGAGAAGGTAAGTTAAAAAAACAAATGGAGTATGCAAATAAAATAGGTTCCCCAGCTGTTATTTTGTATGGCGTTTAGATTCTTTTTTTAAGTTTAAATCCATCCATCTTACTTCTGATCTGGATTTGTTAAATCTTCTAAAGTAATAGTTTTCTTTATATCATGAGTTTTAACTTCTTTTTTTTCTATTGGTTCTGAAGTCATTAATTTTTTAGCTCTTTTTTGAGCTAGTCTAGCTTTCCTTTTAGCTTCCTTTAACATGGCTCTTTCTCCACGCTTAGATTTATAATTGTAGTGTATACCCATAATTTACCTATCATACAGATACTTGTTTTTACTTTGTTGTAAGTTACTTTGTCAAGTTACTTCGCTATTGTGGCTATTTTTTGCATACTTAAATCTTACTATTTAGCAGTTCTAATTTAACGAGAAAATAGATGCTAGAAAATTTTATGAATAGTTTGTATAACCTCAAGGTAATAAACATTGGCGTTATTTAAGACATATTCTTAAGCTAATTATGTCTCCAAAAACAAGTTTAAATTAATACTAAAATAATGATTACAAAAAATACAAGTCTTACAAGAGTTTTAAAAAATATTAACTTTGTAAAAAATGAACCTGTTAGTATTGTTCATTTTTTAACCAACAGATGTAACGCCAGGTGTTCTTTTTGTTTCATAGATTTTGATGATCCAAAAACATTTAAAGGTGAACTTTCATTAGATGAAATTGAGAAATTGACTAAAAGTTTTGGAAAATCTCTTTTAAATGTAAACCTTACAGGAGGTGAACCATTTGCACGAAAAGATATTATAGATATAGCAAAATTATATATAGAAAACTCAACAGTTCAATCAATTTACATTACAACAAATGCAAGCTTACCTGACAGGGTTGAAGAATTTGCTAACGAAATTATTAAATTTAAAAAAAATATTGAGCTTACTTTTCAAATTTCTATTGATGACTTTCCAGAAAAACATGACAAGGTTAGAAAAGTTAAAAACTTATTTAAAAACTGCATAGATACTTATTTTAGACTAAAAAAACTTCCATCAAACGTCAATCCTGTTGTGAGCATTACAGTTAATCACGAAA
>CAJQSJ010000030.1 GCA_905612535.1 uncultured Pelagibacteraceae bacterium
CTATTTCATAATTATTATTATCGGAGTTGAAGTTTTCTATATTTACTGTTGATCCATCTTTGACAGCAATACCTAGTTTATTATTTTTTAAAAAAATATTTTTAATATTGGCGACAGAAGCCTCCCCAATACTCAGACCTTTATCAGATATGTTTTCTGCATAAAAATCTTTTCCATTTACAATGGAGCCAGAAATATCTAAACAATCATTATTTACTTGAAAACATTTTATATTTTCAAAAGTAAATTTTCCAAAATCTATATCTATTCCGTCTGAAGCTATATTAATTAATTGTATGTTATTAAGTACACTGTTTGAGTTAATTATATTTATACCGTCTTCACTATTAGAATTTATTATTTTTGAATTTTTAAACTCTAATTCTGAGTCTATAACATTAATACCACCATACAAAATGTGGGAAATGAAATTAGGATTAGACAAGTTTTTAAATACCACATTATTTATCTGAAAAAAATTATTTTTCAAAATTATAGATCCTAAGTTCTCTAATTCTTTTTCAGACTTAACAATAATTGGGTTTTTTATAGTTCCTTGAAAATAAGTTTGGCCCTCAGATATAATAGATACATTTTTTTTAAAAATGATTTGCACTCCTGGCTTTATAATTAGTTTTAGATCCTTTGGAATATAAAAATTTTTTGAAACATGTATACTTTTGTCGAGTATATACTCGCCAAAGTTATTTTGATTTAGTTTATAGTAAATGTGAAATTTGTCTAAATCACTAAATAACAATTGATATGAGTCTTTTTCTATACTCATATTTTCAGAAAGTTTTATTTTTTCTTTAAATTTTTCTTTTATTAAAAAAAGATCACATCCATCATTTAAAGAAAATGAGCTGGCATTGTAAACATAAAATGTTTTATTAAATTTATCATTCGTACACTTAGTTTCTAATTTAATTAAAAAACTATTTTTTAAATTATCTATTGAAACTTTATTTTTTTTTAATGAAAAATTAATGAATTTTGAGTTAAGGTTGGTAATTTTTAAATTTATTACTTTTGCCTTTGATTTGATATAATTGGGGTTGTAAATGTAATCAAACAATCCTTTGCTAAAACCCACATCTCTTTTTGAATCATCTCTATAAATTGCGTCATTGAATGCGGTAATTTCATCTTGATATTTTTTATTAAATTTTTTTAAAAAACCTTCAGAACTATATAGTTTTAAGTATCTTAAATAAGAATCAATAAATTCTTGATTTAAACTAGCATCTTTTTTTCTTAAAAATTTTAAATACCATTCTTTTTCTTTACAAACCCAAGGATGTTCATTGGCATTTAGTAATTTTAAAGAACAATTGCTGTCATTTACATCTAAAAAATCTAGTATAATAAAATCAGACAGCCCCAATAGCCCAGAATAGTGAGCATCAAACCCTATAGGTTCAAATTTTCCACTAGCAGGATTATAAAAAAGCCTTACACTTTTGGGTGAAGAACCATGTAGTGAGCTCGTAAGATCTATGATTGCAAAATACTTTGCCCATTTATCTAAATCAAAATATTCATTAACATCGAGATTCCCATCTTTGATTCCATTTAATATTGAATATGCATTGCGAATTAAATCAGGATGGCTTTTTTCCCAATAGGTTTTAGAATATAAATCATAATTAATCTTTGGATAAAATAAGCTTTTTGCATCCTCAATTCCAAAAATAGGTCCATTTCTTTTTTTGTGTCTCTCAATTAATTCTTTTGAAAATCCTTCCTCAATAACAAAAACGTTTCTATTTTCATCATTAAAATAAAATTCAACTAAAAAATATTTTAAATTTATGAGATCTATATGTTCTAATAATTTATGAAAAACAAATTCATATGCATAATGTCTTGTAATAGGCTTTTGAATTGAAAATTCTTCCAAGCCCCACAATCTCTTATCCCCCTTTAAATCCACTCGATATGAAGTTTCGTTTTTTTTATAGAAGTGTAGAGTTCTATCACCCTTTACACGCAACTTTACCCGGTATTTTTTTTTATTATGAATTAAATTACCATTAACCCATTTAGAAATATCATCATTAACATTTCTATTTAGTTTGCTTTCTCTTTGTCTTTCAAGTTCAAGAATTCCTTTTTGATTTACATTAATTTGCACTGTTGGAATATTGTTTTTTCTAAATAAATATTTTATTTTTTTAATATTAAATAAAATTTGATCATCAATAGATTTAAAATCAAATCCAAAATGTCTATTTAAAATTTTTTCATCCACTAATTTTACCAATTTATTAGGTGAGAATTCACTTTTAAGGCCACTGCTAAAATAAAAATAAATAAAAAATGAAGTAGATAAAAAAGTAATTAATCCTAAGATTGATATTAATCTTAAAAAGTTTTTTTTAATTATACTAAAAATTTTTTTTAAAAAAGTTAATTCAATTTTTGATTTTTTTATTATCAAACCAAGCCCCCCAATCTATTCGTACACTCCTGTTTTTGAATAAACTGAAATATTGATATTTTTCTTTGAAATGTTTTGAATTTCATTTAAGAATTTTCTTGTATTTTGATTATCTATATCATACCAAAAAATATAAGAAGCAGCATTCTTTTCCATATTTGCGGATTTCAGTTTTAGAGATAATACGTGAGGTTTTATTCTTTCTATAACTTGGTTTATTTCATCTTCTTTTGGATCGTTTAATTCAATATTTAATATATTTACATTATTATCATATAAATTTTTATACTTAGAATTTTTATCTAAAAAAATCTTTTTAACTAATAAAAAGGTTATGATAGAAACAGTAGAGATGATAGCAAGCAGAAATTGGTTAGCTCCATTAGCTAACCCTATTGCTATAATAAAAAATAAAAAAACTAATTCTTCTGGCTCCTTTATTGCTGCCCTAAATCTAACAATTGAAAGCGCCCCAACCAAACCCAACGAAAGGGCTAAGGAAAATTTAATAACAGTTATTACAAGGGTAGTTATTATTGCTAATGGAATGAATGTATCTGAAAAATAATCTCTATCATTTAAAGTTCTTGATACTTTAATGTAAGTAGTTTTAACTAAAAAAGCTAAAAATATAGACATCAAAATTGCTAAAAAAAATTTTAAGTAATTTATTTCTATTTGAGAATTAAAAAAAAAATTTTCTAACGCATTAATTTGGGCTTTTATTTCAGCTTTTTCTTCCATAAAATATTATTTTCTTAAACCGATAATATGCATTTTTTAAGGAGAATTCCTAATTTATTTTGTTGGTTTCCATTGCATTCAGTAAATTTTTTTAGCATTTTGGCAGTATTTTTCACGTTGTCATGTAAAATAAAACCTGCTTAAGAATCTAGAATGTGGTTATAAAAGCGGCTAGGTTGAAAGTGTTAATTTTATTTAAGTTTTAGATATGTGATATTGTTATAAGAATGTGCCTCACTATAAGCTTGAGGAAAAACAGCCCTATATTTTGAGTTTAATATTGGCCTATTAACAGTTGAAAATTCAGGTTTAAATGTTGGAGGAAATTCGTAATAATATTCTAATTTTTTTTCTAGATTTTTACTGTCAGACTTATTAGGAGGCACATCCCTTAAAGACCAGCCAAATGAATCTATATAAGCATAATATTTTTTAAATATATTTTTCTTTAAAATATATGGAATAAATCTAAGCAATAATCTAAGGTTAGATCTCCAATTGAATTTGTATACAAAGCCAGAATTGGAAAATATAGATTTGAGAGAATACATATCTTCTGTACTATCATTTACCGAGTAATTATCTTCAAATACCAAATGCTCAATTCCAAAAAAATTACTTTGCATTATTCTTTCAATCGAATTTTGATGATCATCAAAAAAAACTAGAGAGTTTTTAGGTATAGATTTAAAATTTTGAAATTTAAAATCTTTATCAGAGTAAGTTACATTTTTTGATTTAGAAATATATGTTCTTTTATTAAGATAAAGATCCAATGATAATATTTTTGATTTAGGTAAAGTTTTTTCTATTAACCACGTAGACTGGCCACGATAAATTCCAGATTCTACAACAAACTTTGGTTTAATTTTTCTTAAAATATAATATAAAGCAAACATATGAGAGTATAGCATCCCACCTTTGTTATTCTGTATAGGTCTAAGTTTGTAAAGTTTATCAAATCTTATTAACTCTTTTCTCATTGATTGATAAGACCATCTAGGTTCTTTAAATAATTTTTTTGACATAGTATGTTTTCTTAAGATTATATATTAGTAACATTATCAATCACGATAGTCGATTGTAAAATCAATTGTCTTTTTAAATTAAGAAAAACCAATCAATCGAAGTTAAGAAAAAAATTAAGCAAATCTTTCTAAAAAATTTTTATAAGTTTTTTTAAAACCAATTTCCAACGAGGTTTTTGCTTTCCATCCATATTTTTTAGCCAGTGAAGTGTTTAAGGTTTTTCTAGGCGTTCCATCTTTTTTAAATTTATCATATTTAAAGTTTATTTCATAATTAATATTTTTTGCAATAAATTTAGCATAATCTTTAATCTTCATTTCTTTACCTGAACCAATATTTATTAAGCTATGTTTAGTTTTTTTATGCATAAAAAAGATACAAGCTTCTGCCAAATCATCAACATACATTAACTCTCTTTTTGGATTTCCTGATCCCCAAATAAAAATTTGCTTTATTTTATTTTTTTTTGCGTGATGAATTTTTTTTATTAAAGCTGGAAAAAAGTGAGAATTTTGAGAATGATAATTGTCATTAGGACCATATAAATTTGTGGGCATTAAACATTTATAGTTTGTTTTATATTGATAATTATAAGCATGGCACATTTTAACACCTTCTATTTTAGCAATCGCATAGGCTTCATTTGTTTTTTCTAATGCACTAGAAAGCAAAGCTTCTTCCTTAATAGGTTGCTTGGCAAACTTTGGATAAATACAACTAGATCCTAAAAATATTATATTTTTAGTTCCCGCCAAGTATGATCCATGTATAATATTGCTTTGAACAACTGAATTTTCATAAATAAATTCAGCTTGGTATTTCTCATTAGCAAAAATTCCTCCCACTTTACCAGCGGCATTAATAACAATATCTGGTTTTTTTCTTTTTAAAAATTTAAAAACTTTAGACTGGTCAAGCAAATTCAGTTTTTTTTTATCTATAGTAATTATATTTTTATACCCTCTTTTTTTTAAAATCCTAAAAATAGATGAGCCAACTAAACCTTTATGACCAGTTAAAAAAATTTTAACATTTTTTTTCGACATATTTTAATTTATTGACTTGAACTCTGCAGAAACCATATCTTTAATTAATTGATTTATATTATGGGCGGGTTTCCATTTTAATTTTTTCCTTGCCTTAGAAGCATTACCAAGTAGTGTATTTACATCTAAAGGTCTTATGTACCTATTATCGCATTCTATTAAGATCTTTCCATCTTTACTAAAAGCTTTTTCTCTTAAACCTTTACCTTTCCAAGTGATGTCTAATTTTATTTCTTTACAAACAAGATTTACAAATTGTTTGATGCTATATTGTTTTCCTGTAGCTATTACAAAATCGTCTGGTTTTTTTTGTTGTAAAATTTTCCACATTGCTACTACATAATCCTTAGCATGACCCCAATCTCTTTTCGATGAAATATTTCCTAAAAATAATTTTTTTTGCAGACCAACTTTAATTTTGCATAAAGCTGACACTATTTTTTTAGTAACGAAAGTTTCTCCTCTTCTTGGACTTTCATGATTAAACAGAATTCCATTTGCTGCAAAAATTCCATAGGCCTGCCTATAATTTATTGTTATCCAATGTGCATACAGTTTAGCAACTCCATATGGGCTCAATGGATAAAAATTTGTTTTTTCATTTTGAGGAACAGATTGCACTTTACCATACATTTCTGATGTGCCCGCCTGATAGAACTTTGATTTTTTTTCTAATCCATGAAATTTTATAGCTTCTAAAATTCTTAGCGTTCCAAGAGCATCAGCATTAGCAGTATATTCTGGGATTTCAAAGGAAACAGCAACATGGGATTGGGCAGCTAAGTTATATATTTCATTTGGTTTAATCATGCTTATAAGTTTTGAAATTGAAGTTGCATCAGTCATATCTCCATAGTGTAATATAAAATTTTTTTTACTTTCATGAGGGTCTTGATAAATATGATCAACCCTTTGAGTGTTTATAGAAGAAGATCTCCTTTTAACCCCATGAACTATGTATTTTTTTTTGATTAAAAATTCTGATAAATATGATCCGTCTTGACCCGTGACACCAAAAATCAAAGCTACTTTTTTTGCCATTAATTATTTATATATGCATTTCTTTTTTTTAACAATGTATATTAAACTGTATTGAAATAAATAAATGAAAAACGTACTTGTCACAGGCGGCGCTGGCTATATCGGGAGCCATATAGTTGAGCTTCTAGTTAAAAAAAAATATAATGTATTTATAATAGATAATCTTTCCACGGGTTTTAAGAAATTAATAAATAAAAAAGCAAAATTTTATAAGTCAGATATAAAAAAAATAAAAAAAACAAAAAAAATAATTAATAGCAATAATATTGATTCAATTTTCCATCTTGCGGCATACTTAAGTGTTGGTGAAAGTGAAAAAAAACCAAAAAAATATTATTATAATAACGTTACAGGAACATCAAATTTATTGAAAGCTTGCATAAATTCAAAAGTTAAAAATTTCTTATTTTCCTCTACGTGTGCAGTTTATAAGGATGGAAATTTTAAAGTTGATGAGAATACTAAGTTACTTCCCAAAAGCGTTTATGGTAAAACTAAATTGTATGGAGAAAAGATTATAAAACACCATGCTAAAAAATATAATGTTAATTATGGAATACTTAGATTTTTTAATGTAGCGGGCGCTAGCCCCAGTGGTAAAATAGGACAAATTAAAAGTGGCGATCAATTATTTAAAAACCTTTCAATAGCGTTAACAAAAAAAAATCCAAAAATTAATATTTATGGAAGTAACTACAATACTAAAGATGGAACTTGTATAAGAGATTATATTCATGTTTCCGATATAGCTGATTTACACTTAAAGATACTAAGCAAAATTGATAAAATTAAAAAATCAGTAATCTTAAATTGTGGCTATGGTTCTGGCATTTCTGTATTGCAAGTTGTAAATGCATTTGAAAAAAAAACTAAAAAAATAATTAAAATTATGATAAAAAAAAGAAGAAAAGGAGATATGGAAAAAATTATTTCTATTAATAATAAGTTAAAAAAGTTTATTAAATGGAAACCTAAATATAATAACCTAAATAAAATAGTTGATAGTGCCTTAAAATGGGAAAAAAGATTTAGAAATAACTTATGACCATTTAATTTTTGGTTTGCTATTTACAATTAAACTAATAAGCGAAAAAGAACCTAAGTATCTTTTTATAAAATTTTTTGGGTTATTTAAAGATCTTAAAAACCACCCTAAATATATATAATCAAAAAATTCTGGAATATTAGCTTGTTTCCCAGTAAGAAAAGCAATAGCTGCTCCAGTACAAAATATAGAAGTTTTAAAATTTAACTTTGTGATTATATATTGCCCTAAAGGTTCTTGTATTCCCCCACCTACATTTATTATTATATAGTTTGGTTTTTTCTTTTTTAATATTTTTATTAAATTATTATCTTTTATATTATTTATATTATAAATAGGAGCATTGTAATAGTTGTCTTTAATATTTATACCAATACTTTTTAAATAGATTTTATTTATATAAGAATCTTCTTTTGAAGGATTAATTAAAAATAATTTATTTTTATTAATAGTTTTGTCAAAAAGAAAACATCTTAAAAATTTAAGACCAGAAAATTTTTTAACATTTATTTTTTTAATAAGCCTCAATAAAAGACAAAAATAACCACTATCGAGTATAGCAAACTTACTTTTTTTTAATGCATTAAAATATATTTTATCTTTTTTAATTGTTTTTAATCCTGGGGCCGATGGTACAACCATTAATCCACCTTTTTTAAACTCATTTTTAATTTCTTCGTAATCGCCGTTTAAAAATCTAATTCCATAGAAATCAATTTCTGTAATTTTATTTAACTTGTTCATATTTTGGTGTCCATCGAGGTTACAATTTAATCACCTTTCGGGTTCTTTCAAATATTTTTTTTATTTTTAAATAAATGGTAAATGGAATATGCCTATCAACCAAGCTTTATTAAATTTATTTAAAAATTCTTTAATCAAATGTTAAACTTTTAAAATTCTTTTTTTTGCATAATACAGAGAAATCAGTTGTTTCAGAAGCATAACTATTCCAATAGATATATATCCAATATTTAAACTAAGGTATTTAATGCTTAAGCAAAATAAAATTATTAGCGCAAACAGAATATAAATTGCAATATTTTTATTAATTCTCTCTTGATTGCACATATTAAGGAACATATCTGCTGGGCCGCAAAAAGTACTCAATGTTATTAAAATTAAAAAACATATGGCGTAAATATTAATTAAGTACAACGAAGATGATTGTAGATAAAACATAATAATTATTGCGAAAAAAAACATTAATAATCCTAAAACTGATTGAAATATGGAAAAGAATTTATAGTCTTTAGCCAAGTCATTTAATAATGATTTTTGAAATAGTTCAGAAAATTTTTTGGCACTTAAAAAATTTACTATAATCGATGACGTAAAAATTCCAAAAGCTATTCTATAATTTGTAGAAAATACACCAACTTCAGCATCAGCAAGAAATAAGCCTGCAAAAAAAATAGGTAGCCAATTCATACCTGTACCTGAAGATTGCTCTAAAAAAAATTGTAATCTAGAATTTTTTATTGATAAAGATTTTAAGTTTAAATCAAATTTATTTTCTTTTGACACGTTTTTTTTAATATATCTATTAAAAAAAAGATAATAAAAAGGGACAGGTAGAAATAGAAATAAAGTAAATAAATTTGTAATACCATGGGTTGATAAAGATAAATCTTCGAAAAAATAATCAAAAAATATAATGCTAATTAAAACCAATGACCAATATAACCCCAAAAATAATTGACTCAGTATTATCCTGCCTAAACCTCTAAAAGACCACGATAGAATAGTAATCATTGAAAATGATACAGAGCTTATAAAAACATTTAACCAATTTTCTTTTATTACATTTATTGGTAGATTATTAATTGGAATTAAGCGTATGGTAAAAATTATAAGAAAAAGTAAAATTGATATTTTTAAAGTTAGGTAAATGCTAGAGTTCATATAATTAAAAGCAGCTTTTTGAGTCAAGTCAAGTCGGGTCATTTGTTTTAACAACCACACGTCAGAACCACCTACCAATAACACCGAAATCATAAACACCATGCATAAAAAAGTCTGCACATACGCGGTGGTCACAAACCCATAAATTAACGGTAACAAAAGAATAAGAGATATCTTAATTAAAATTTCAAAAATTTTACTAATTATGAATATAGGTATTGTCTTATTTGTTCTGATTTTTGTTATAATACCAGAAGACCAATTTTTAAAATAGCTTTCAGAATCACTCATATTTGTTTAATCTTTTACCAAACGCGTGTCTAGGTTTTTATATTTTGATCTGCTTCAACCGCTGGAAATGATATTTTTCTTTCAATTTTATACCCTAATTTAGCAAGTATTTTTTTAAGTATTGTTTTCATAATTTTTTATTCTTTATTTTTTATATTTTATACTTTAAGATTTAAGACAGTGATATACCTTATTTCATTACCAAACTATAAAGACAATTATAAT
>CAJQSJ010000031.1 GCA_905612535.1 uncultured Pelagibacteraceae bacterium
GGGCAGAAAAATTTTTAGATTATTTAGTAGCTAACAAATTACCCAAAAAAATAGGAAGAATAGGGCTGTGTCATGCTCTAAATACAAAAGGTGGTGTCCATTCTGAGTTTACAATTATGAGAGAGTCAGAAGATAGTTTTTATTTAGTTTCTGCTGGAGCCTTTCAAAGGTTAGACCATGATTGGATATATAAGTGGATGCCAAAAGATGGAAGTGTTCAATTTGAAAATTTAACTAATAGTATGGGAGTCTTAGTAGTATCAGGACCAAAAGCTAGAGAGTTAATGTCTAGAGTTTCAAAAAATGATTTTTCATCTGATAATTTTAAATGGCTAAGTGCAAAAAATATTGACGTTGGAAATGCACCGGTTAATGCTATGAGAGTAAACTTTGTTGGTGAACTAGGATGGGAATTACATCATCCAATTGAATATCAAAACCATATTTTTGATCAATTAATGGAATTTGGAAAAGATTTAGGAATCAAACCTTATGGTATTAGAGCTATGAATAGTTTAAGAATTGAAAAATCTTACAAATTAGTTGGAACTGAACTATCAATTGAGTATTCTCCTTATGAATCTGGATTAGATAGATTTATCCACCCAAATAAAGGAAGTTTTATAGGATTAGAAGCTTTAAATAAATGGAGAGAAAAAGGTTTTAATAATAAATTAGTAACTTTAGAAATTCATAAAATTGAAGACGCAGATGTATTGGGAAATAATCCAATTTATAATAATGAAAAAGTTGTTGGCAGAGCAACAGGCGGAGACTTTGGTTTTAGATTAGGTAAATCGATAGCTTTAGGAATGGTCAAGCCAGAGATTGCGTCAACCGGCCAAAAATTGAAAATTGATATCCTTGGAAAAATGTATGATGCTACTATTTTAGAAGAAAGTCCTTACGATCCAGAAAACAAATTATTAAGAGCATAATGAAAATATTAGTCGCCGTTAAAAGAGTTATTGATTACAACGTTCAAATTAGAGTTAAAGAAGATGGAAGTGGAGTAAATACAGACAACGTTAAAATGTCAACAAACCCACCAGATGATAATGCTATCGAAGAAGCGGTAAAATTAAAAGAATCGGGCAAAGCAAAAGAAATTATTGCAGTTACCATTGGGGGAGAAAAAGCTCAAGAAACTCTTCGAAAAGCTTTAGCGGTTGGTGCTGATAGAGCTATACATGTTAAATCTGATAATTATATAGAACCTTTAGGTATAGCAAAAATTTTAAAAAAAATTGTTGAAAAAGAAAAGCCTGATCTTGTTTTTTTAGGAAAGCAAGCAATTGATGACGACTGCAATCAAACGGGACAAATGTTAGCCGGTTTGCTGAGTTGGCCACAGGGAACTTTTGTATCAAAAATTTTACATAAAGATAATGCTATTGAAGTAACAAGAGAAACAGACGAAGGGTTAGAAACTATAGAAATTAATTTACCCGCAATAATTACATGCGATTTAAGGCTTAACGAACCTCGATTTTCTTCTTTACCTAATATAATGAAGGCAAAGAAAAAACCGGTCGAACAGTTAAATGCAAAAGATCTTGGTGTTGATATTGCAAATAGAATTCAACAAATAAAAGTAGAAGAACCACCTAAAAGGAAAGGTGGAATAAAAGTTTCTAGTGTAGCAGAGCTGGTAAGTAAGTTAAAAAATGAGGCTAAAGTAATATAATGTCAATTCTATTAATCGCAGAACACAATAATTCAACATTAAAAGCATTTACATTAAACACGATTACAGCTGCATCTAAAATAGATGAAGATATAAATGTTTTAGTTGTTGGTAATAATTGTCAAAGTGTTGCCAAAGAGGTTTCGACAATTCCCTTAGTAAAAAAAGTTTTACATTGTGATTCCAAAAATTATGAAAATTTTTTAGCTGAAAATTTAACTCCTATAATAGTTAAATTGGCAGAAGCTTATACTCATATAATTACATCGGCAAATACATTTGGAAAAAATTTAATGCCAAGAGTTTCCGCTTTATTAGATGTTTCTCAAATTAGTGATATAATTAAAGTTAATAGTAATGAAGAATTTTTACGTCCAATCTACGCTGGTAATGCTTTTGCAACAATTAAAAGTAATGATAAAAAAAAGTGTATAACCGTGAGGCCTACGTCTTTTGATCCAGCTCCAACTTCAGGTGGTTCAGCATTGATAGAAAAGATAGAACCAATAGATTCTCCAAATGTTTCAAAATTTATTAAAAAAGAAGAAACAAAATCAGAAAGACCAGAGTTGGGAACAGCAAGAATTGTAGTGTCCGGCGGCAGAGGTATGCAAAGTGCTGATAACTTTAAACTTATAAATGCTATTGCAGACAAATTAAATGCTGCTGTAGGAGCGTCTAGAGCTGCTGTTGATGCCGGATATATAGGTAATGATCATCAGGTTGGACAAACAGGCAAGGTTGTAGTTCCAGATCTTTATATTGCGATAGGTATTTCAGGGGCAATTCAACATTTAGCCGGCATGAAAGAAAGCAAAGTTATAGTGGCTATTAATAAAGACGGAGAAGCCCCAATTTTTAGTATAGCCGACTATGGTCTGGAAGCAGATTTGTTTGAAGCATTGCCGCAATTTTTAGAAGAGTTAAATAAACTCAATACTATCCAAAAATAAAGATTTTGATATAGTCCCAATATGTCTAGAGAAATAATGGATTACGATGTTGTTATAGTTGGTGCTGGACCATCAGGTTTATCAACTGCTATAAAATTAAAACAACTAGACAATAACCTAAATATATGTGTCTTGGAAAAAGGAGCTGAAGTAGGCGCTCACATTTTAAGTGGCAACGTTTTTGAAACTAAAGCTCTAGATGAATTAATACCTGAGTGGAAAAAAAAAGGAGCACCAGTTAAGACTAAAGTTAATAAAGAAAAACTTTTATTTTTAAGGAAAAATAGTTCTTTAAGTTGGCCCACATGGCTTTTACCCTCAGTTCAAAAAAATCATAATAACTATATTATTAGCCTTGCTAATCTTTGTCGTTGGCTAGCAGAAGAAGCAGAAAAACTAGGAGTTGAGATATTTCCTGGATTTCCAGCTAGTGAAGTTATTTATAAAGATGATGGAAGTGTAAAAGGTGTAGCAACTTCAGATATGGGTTTAGATAAAGATGGAAATAAGAAAGATGGTTATGAACAAGGCATAGAACTGCATGCCAAAGTTACTGTTTTTGCTGAAGGTTGTAGAGGTCATTTAGGAAAAGAGCTAATTAAAAAATATAAACTTGATAGCGGTAAAAGCCCACAACAATACGGGATAGGTTTTAAAGAAATTTGGGAAGTTAGTGAGGAGCAACATCAAGAAGGTTTGATTATACACACCGTCGGTTGGCCCCTTGACAACAAAACTTATGGCGGAAGCTTTTTATATCATGCGGAGAATAGACAAATTTTTATTGGTTATGTGATTGGATTAGACTATCAAAATCCTCATTTATCACCTTTTGATGAATTTCAAAGATTCAAAACACACAAAGCAATTAAGAAAACTATAGAAGGTGGAAAAAGAATTGCATATGGAGCAAGAGCCTTAATTGAAGGAGGTATTCAAAGTTTGCCAAAAATGTTTATGCCCGGTGCTTTATTAATTGGTTGTGATGCAGGCACTTTAAATATGCCAAAAATAAAAGGTTCACACACGGCTATGAAAAGTGGAATTATTGCAGCAGAGGCTATTTTTGAAAACATAAAAAATAAAGTAGATTTATCTATCTATGAAAGTAAATTTAAAAAAAGTTGGATTTATAGAGAATTATACAAAGCTAGAAACGTAAAACCAAGTTTTAGTTGGGGTTTAATTTTAGGAATATTGTTTACTGGAATAGACCAAATTCTTTTTAGAGGAAAAGCACCATTTACATTAAAACACAAACATGCTGATCACGAAACATTAAAACCTTCTGATAAAATGCCAAAAATAGATTATCCAAAACCTGATGGAAGAATTACTTTTGATAGAACTAGTTCAGTTTATTTAACAGGTACTAACCACAGAGAAAATCAGCCAATACATTTAAAATTAAAAGACTCTAACTTACCTATAAATTATACATTAAAAAAGTTTGATGAACCTGCACAAAAATATTGCCCAGTTGGGGTTTATGAAGTTCAAAAAGATAAAAATAACCTTAATCCTAAATTTGTTATTAATTCACAAAACTGCATACACTGCAAAACTTGCGATATTAAAGAACCGTCACAAAATATTGTTTGGGTAACGCCAGAAGGTGGGGGAGGACCAAAATATGGAAATATGTAAAACTCACCTTAGTGATTTTTTTAAATTAGAATCTATTATTTCTAGAAATTGATTTGTTGTAAGATGTTTTTGACTTTGACCTACTAGCAGAGCTAGATCTTTAGTCATATAACCACTTTCAACAGTTTCTATACAGACTTTTTCTAGAGTTTTAATAAATTTTTTTAAATCTTCATTACCATCTAGTTTTCCTCTATGGTATAAACCGCGACACCATGCAAAAATAGAAGCTATAGGATTCGTTGAAGTTTCTTTTCCTTGTTGATGCAATCTATAGTGTCTTGTTACAGTACCGTGTGCTGCTTCTGACTCTATAGTTTTACCATCTGGCGAAAATAGTGCACTTGCCATTAGACCTAATGAACCAAATCCTTGCGCTATAGTGTCTGACTGAACATCACCATCGTAATTTTTACATGCCCAAACATAGTTCCCATTCCATTTCATCGCACAAGCAACCATATCATCTATGAGTCTGTGTTCATAAGTTATTTTTTTTTCTTTAAATTTTTCTTTAAATTCTTTTTCAAAAATATCCTGAAATAAATCTTTAAATCTACCATCATATTGTTTCAAAATAGTATTTTTAGTAGAAAGATAAACTGGCCATTTTCTGCTAAGTCCATAATTCATGCAGGCTCTTGCAAAATCTTTTATAGATTGATCTAAGTTATACATCGCTAAAGCAACACCTGGTCCTGGAAAATTAAATATTTCAAATTCTTTCTTTTCTTTTCCATCTTCAGATGTCCATTTCATTTCTAACTTGCCTTTGCCAGGAACGTTAAAATCTGTAGCTCTATACTGATCACCAAAAGCATGTCTACCTATTACAATAGGATTTGTCCAACTAGGTACTAACTTCGGAATATTTTTACAAATTATTGGCTCACGAAAGACGGTTCCACCCAAAATATTTCTAATTGTTCCATTTGGAGATCTCCACATTTTCTTTAGTTTAAATTCTTTAACGCGACTTTCATCAGGCGTTATTGTTGCACATTTTATACCTACGCCAATTTTTTTAATTTCATTAGCGCAATCTATAGTAATTTGATCCGAAGATTCGTCTCTACTTTTAATCCCCAAATCATAATATTTAATGTTTATGTCTAAGTACGGCAAAATAAGTTTAGACTTAATGAAATTCCATATTACTCGTGTCATTTCATCGCCATCTATCTCAACAATAGGGTTTTTAACTTTAATTTTAGTCATTAAATATAATTTTTATTAATTGAATTAACTTATTAAATATACATATTTGTATTATAATTAAAGAGGTTATAATAACTATGTTTGATATTTTGTTTCCAAAACTGCATAAAGAAGGCTACAGGTTTGTAGCAATAGCTTCACTGCTAACAATTTTTTTATTGTTTATATCAAATACCCTAGGTACAATAAGTTTAATAATAACCATATGGGTATATTATTTTTTTAGAGATCCTGACAGAAACTCAATAAATGATAATAATTATTTAGTTAGCCCAGCCGATGGTGTTATTTCACAAATAATTGAAACAAATGGTCCGAAGGAATTAAATTTAGAAAATAAAAGGTTTACTCGTATTAGTATTTTTATGAACGTGTTTAACTGTCATGTAAATAGAGTTCCAACAGCTTCTAGTATTTCAGAAATTTATTACAAACCAGGAAAATATTTTAATGCCTCTCTTGATAAAGCGAGTGAAGAAAATGAAAGAAATTATGTTAAAATTAAAAATACTGAAGGCGAGGAGCTAATTTTAGTTCAAATAGCTGGATTAATCGCGAGAAGAATAGTTTGTAATATAAAGAAAGATGATAAATTAAAGAAAGGCGATAGATTTGGTATCATAAGGTTTGGTAGTAGAGTTGATTTATACTTTGAAAATTACAAACTTATGGTTACTTTAAATCAAAAAAGCGTTGGAGGAGAAACTATAATAGCAAGAAAAATATAATATGGAAGAAAACAAAAAAGAATTTAAATTATTGGAAAAAAAAACTCCATCTTCGCTTTTACCAAATGCTTTAACTATTTTAGGTGTATGCTTAGGTTTAAGTTCTATTAAGTTTGCTTTAGATTTTAATTATGAAATGGCTGTTATAGCCATAGGGTTCGCTGCAATTCTTGATACACTTGATGGAAGAGTGGCAAGGTTAATTAAAAGCACATCAAAAGTTGGGAAAGAACTAGATTCTTTAACAGATGTAATAAGTTTTGGCGTAGCACCAATCTTTATAATTTATTTTTGGGCATTAAATAACCTTGGAAAAATTGGGTGGCTGCTTGTTTTAATTTATACTGTTTGTTGTGTTCTCCGACTAGCCAGATTTAATTTGACTAACATTGATGAAAACGAATTATGGAAGATAAATTTTTTTGAAGGCATTCCTTCTCCGTCGGCAGCAGGCTTAATATTATTACCTCTTATATTAAGTTTAAGTAATTTAGTTGAAATTCTAAATTTAAACGAAGTGATACAATTTTTACATTTAGACGCTATATTTCAAGCCAACAACAATAAAATAATTAGCGCAATACTTATTTTAATAATTTCCATTTTGATGGTGAGCAAGATACCAACTTATTCATTAAAAAGAATTGTAATTCCAAGAAGATTAGGTGGTTTTTTATTGCTTGGAATAGGAACATACATAAGTGTTTTAATTTATTTTACTTTTGAAGTTTTATTTTTGACCGGATTAACATATTTTCTTTTACTTCCTGTAAGTTATTTTCACTACAATTATTTAAATAAAAATAATTTAAAAGAAAATATAGAAGAAGACGAAATAGAAGACATTCTTTAATTGTCTGTATATAAAATTGAAAAAAAATAAATTTTCAAAAAATTGGATAATTCAACAAAAAAGGGATATTTTTTATAAACAATCTAAAATTCAAGGTTATAGATCTAGGTCAGCGTTTAAGTTAATTGAGATAAATAAAAAATTCAAATTTATTAAAAGCAAAAGTCATTTATTAGATTTGGGTGCATTTCCCGGAGGATGGTCTCAAGTTGCATCTAAGTTAATAACAGCAGGCAAAATATTGTCTGTAGATATAAAAGAAATGAATAAATTAGAAAAAGTCACTTTTATGAAAGGAAATATTGATGATGGCAATTTTTGTAAAAAAATTCATAAATATTTTGATAAAAAAATTGACGTAGTTATTTCTGACATGGCGGCAAATACTACAGGCAACAAAAGCCTTGATTCGCACAGGTCAGGTCAGCTCTGTATAAACGCCATGAATTTAGCAAAAGAGATACTAAAAAAAGATGGCGTTTTCTTATCAAAAACATTCATGGGCTCCTCTTTTTTTGAAGTTCAAGAAAATGCTAAGAAGTATTTTGAAAAAGTTGCATTATATAAACCTTTGGCAAGCAAAAGTGAGTCAAAAGAACTTTATATTTTTTGTAGAGGAATTTCAATTTTATGATAAATAAGACTCTATATTTGGAGGCAAGTTATGATTAAATTCTTTATCTTAAATAAAATAATTTTTTTACTATTCTTTATTTCTACAAGCACTTATGCCGAAAATTTAAACTCTTTTGATGAAGGGCAGAAACTTTTCAAAATTAAAAAATATGAAGAAGCTAAAATTTACTTTGAAAGAGATATTGTTTTTAATCCTAAAGAACATAAGTCGTATTTATACCTAGCAAAGATATTTGAAAAAAATGAAAACGATCAAGAGCTTGAGAAAAATTTAAATAGTGTACTTTTATTAAGTCCAAATAATGATGAAGCCATTTACATGATGGTCCTTCTTAAAATAAAACAATCTGATTACGCAATATCTAATGAACTAATAAAAAAGTTTAAAAAAGTATGTAATCTGTTCTGCTCAAAAGAACAAGAAATATTATCAAAACTTGATAAAATTAGTTCAAATAATGATGCAAACCAAAATTAAAAAAATATTTAAAAAAAAAGGAAAGGATCCAATTGTTTGCCTAACAGCATATTCTTCAAATATTGCAAAAATCCTTGATAAATATTGTGATATAATTCTTGTTGGAGATTCAGTGAGCATGGTTTTATATGGAATGAAAACCACAAAAGAAATTACTATAGATACTCTGATACTACATGCCAGAGCAGTCAAAAAAACATGTAAAAAAAGTCTAGTTGTTTTTGATATGCCTTATAATACCTACAAAAATAAAACTCAGGCATATAAAAATGCAAAAAAAGTAATTAATTTAACTAAATGCGATGCAGTTAAGTTAGAAGGTGGAAAAAGAATTGCAAACATAGTTAAATATTTAGTAAAAAAAAATATACCAGTAATGGGACATATTGGTTTACTTCCTCAAACATCAAGAAGTTTTAAAGTTAAAGGAAAAAATTATATCCAGCAAAAAGAAATTTATGAAGATGCAGTAGCATTATCTAAAAGCGGAGCCTTTTCTATCGTAATAGAATGCGTGATTGAAAGCTTAGCAAAAAAAATTACAACAAATATTTCAGCACCAACTATAGGTATAGGAGCATCAAAGTT
>CAJQSJ010000032.1 GCA_905612535.1 uncultured Pelagibacteraceae bacterium
AATTTTTTTCAAAATATTTCTTCTAAATATTTAATTATATTTTTGTTTTTCGTTTCATATTCGCCATAACATTTAGTTAATGTTATGCCATGATAAGTTTTAGAAGATTCTGCTTTTTTACAACCTGATTCAGTTAAATTTATAAATTTAACAGAATTTAAATTTGAAAATAATGACTGATCTTAATGCTCCTCGATTCTAGCATAAAATTTTACACCTAATCTACACGTAATTTCCCTCAAAGTTTTTGGTGCATTTAAAGAAATTCATAATGGCACCTGTATAGCACCTAAGGTCATTTTATTAGTAAAATAGTAAAAAAAACCTGTAGTTGTATGATGCGATATTATGCGTGGTGCTTTAAAATCATTCCAAAATTGATTAATATAAATTAAACATTATAATAATAAATGCAAAGGAAATAATATGATAGACAAATTTAATGGAATTATTTATTTAATCGTTTTCATAGTTCATTTTTTAGGTTGCGGGATTTATGCTTATCAAATGATAATTAATAACAAAAAATTTAGAGCAAAATTTGAAATGGACGAAACAGCAACACCTGTAATGCGAATGATAGGTGCTTCGTTTCTTGGATCATTATTAATGGCTCTTTACATTATGTTCGTTAGACCTGGAGGGGTAGAGGGTGCTTGGGCATTTTTTAATTTAGTTTTTGTACAAAATCTTTCTATCTTCATTGTAAATACTTACTCAATTAAAATTGATAAGACGGGAGTAAAAAACGATTCAAATGAAGGAGTTATTGCACCGCTAGTTTTTACAATTTTAAGTGCTGTTCTTATTTACGGGCTATCAGATAAAATTTACTATTAACAATTAGTAAAATAGTGAAAAAATTAGATTTTATGCAATTGTAAATAGCGTATAATAAGGAATAATGTTAAAAGGTTAAGGGCACCGGGCAACAGAACGCCCCTTACGAATTGTTATTCAGTAAGCAAACGCACCACTAATGAAAGTTAAACAGACCTAGGTCGTACATAGGTCATAATTAGAAAGGAAGTTTGCAATGGCATACATCAGAAAGAAGTCAGGAAAATATATCGTACACATAAGAAAAAAGGACACCCAAACGTCTACAAAGCATTCATAGATTTAAAGAACGCAAATATGTTTGTGCGAACAGTTGAGTCTCAAATGGAACGTAACGTGTTTGAAGATTACTCAGGTGCAAGAGGAACTACACTAAGAGAAATATTGGTAAGGTACAGAGATGAACGTACTGCAATCAAAAAAGGTGTTAGGGAAGAAACCTCAACTATCAATTTCTTAATCAAGCATAAGTATGCAATAAATTAGTTAAAAGCCTTTCTGTAGATTTATACTTAATTCTTGATCGTTTCCTAAATTCGTTAAATCATTCTTTGAATTAAAGCTAAAGTCATACCCGTTAATATTTTTCTTAATTTCAAATTTGGACATTAAGTTATCTGAGCCACCTACTGAAAAGGAATACTCTGTATCTTTATGAGGTAAGTATCCTAAGGCAATATGTATGCTGTCTGTATATCCATAGCCAAAAGCATGGCTTTTCTCATATATTGCAAAAATACTATAATGATCTGGAAAAATTATATCAAAACCAATCTCACCGTTAAGATTATGCAATGCTCCAGTATGCAATGTGTCATTAAACGATGTGCTGTTATCCGAAACATAAGTATATTTAAAGTTAGAGGAACGATCTATATCAAGCACATATTCTAATTTTCCGTGCCTTTTAAAAGTATATTTGTCATTTGATAAATCCTCAACCATTGCCATAGCTGTTCTTACTTTTTTTGTACGTATATGTTGATCTTCAACAATAATTGCAGTATTTCCAGACTCTGTATATCCATCTAATATAGTGTGCCCAACATCAACTTGATAAGAAGGGATTAAGATAAAATTATTTTTTTTAATTTCATCTTTTAACTTAAATGTTCCGTATATTTGTCTACCATCTCTATTAGCTTTTATATGTTCGCCGTCTAAAACTGTTAAAATATCTAAATTTAATTTACCAAAACCAATAACGACATCCTTAAATTTTGTGTCATTTTCAACTGGGGAGGAGGTAGCATAATAAGTAAGGTTGAATGTA
>CAJQSJ010000033.1 GCA_905612535.1 uncultured Pelagibacteraceae bacterium
ACAAAGAATCAGATTCTTTATTTCCAAACAATAAATATGCATGGTCAAAAATGGGGGGAGAAAGTGCTGTGCAAATGTACAATAATTCTCTAATTTTAAGAGTTTCAATGACTGAAAAACCGTTTGTTCACCCTGGTGCGTTTTGTGATTTTAAAACTAACTTTATTTTTCATGACGAAGTAGCAAAAATACTGTTTAAATTGATTAATAAAAAAGGGGTTATAAACTTAGGAGGAAAAAATCAAACTGTTTATAAATTTGTTAAAAAAACTAACCCTAAAATTAAAAAGTTTTATGCGCGTAAAATTCTTGGACCTAACTATCCATTAAACCCATCAATGAATATAAGCAAATTAAGAAAGATTTTATCCAAGTAAATTTACTTTTTTACTTTAAATGCGACAATTGCATCTCCCAATTCAACAAAATCTTTATAAAATATTTTTAATGTAGTTCCCCCAGATGCAGGAATAACAATATATTGTTCATTGTTAATTTCATATGAAGTGGGTGGAGCCGAACCAATAAAAGGGAGTTTGTAGCTCCACAGCTCAGCACCAGTATCTGAGTCGAAGGCTCTAAACATTTTATCCATTGTTCCTCCAACAAAAACTAACCCACCTTGCGTAGCTGTCGCACCACCAAAATTTTCTGTTCCAGTAATTAATCCTTTGTTTTTTAAAGATTCATAAAAACCTAAAGGTACTTGCCATTTAATTTTTCCAGAATTAAGGTTTATTGCCGTTAGAGTTCCCCACGGTGGTTTTGAACCTGGATACCCATCCTCATCTCTAAGAGGTAATGCTTTTTTATCCAAATATTTAACTTTGTTACCTTTTTTGAATGATCTAACGCCAACTATCCATGGAATATTATTTGCAGTTACATAAAGTACGTTATTATATGGATCTACAGAGCCACCAGTCCACTGGGCTCCCCCATTATCTCCAAACTGTATGCTATTTTTATTTAGATCAGGTGTAGCAAAAAAACCAAATTTTGATTTATTGACTATAGATAAAATATACTTTCTGCTATCTTCATTTAAATCTGTTACTTCACTTATAGTAAAATCATTTTTGGCAAACGGTTCAGGAATTTTTAAAGCTGGTTGATAGCTGCAAGTTTTTTCACCAGGTAGTGATGATGTTGGTGCTAACTTCATTTCATAATCGTAAATCGGTACACCACTATACCTATCTAAAATAATTGTGTTACCTAGCTTAGTTAAAGCAACAACAACATCAATTCTTTTTCCATATTTTTTTATAGTGGTCAAGATTGGAGGTGCGGCTATATCTAAATTCCATAAGTCGTGACAGGTTTCTTGAAAGTGCCATAAAATTTTTTTTTTTCTTACATCAAAAGTAATTATGCTGTTAGCATATAAATTTTTGCCAGGTCGTTCTATACCTACAAATAAAGGTTTAGGATTTCCTGTTGTTAAAAAAACGAGACCATTTTTTATATCTGCTGAAATTCCTCCCCATGGATTACCACCTGAAAAATCTTTACTTAAAATATTATTATCTAAATCTCTCAAATAATACTTCCAATCTAACTTGCCTGAATATATATCATAAGCCTCAATTGCTGGCCTAAATGTAGCAACTACTAACTTTTTGTCTATGATAACGGGAGGAATAGGACTTGATCCTATATTGATTATTCCATTTTTACCAAAACTTTTAATTGGAATACCTGTTTTAGCATTTAGTGAAATTAATTGGTTGTCGTTAGTAAAAAATAATTTGTGAATATCGTTTATTTTATCATGCCAAATTAGCAATCCTCTTTTAGCTACATTATAACCTTTTTGAGCTTTGTATCTCCAAATTTCCTTACCATTAGTTCCATCCAAACAAACAATATGGTTTCCTGGCGTTGGAGCGTATACATAACCATCATAAACCACAGGATTAGCTTGCATCCCCTTTTTTCCATCTTTCGAGTTATATATCCAGGCAAGTTCCAATTTGTTTATATTTTTTTTGTTTATTAATTTTAAACTGGAGAATCTGGATGATGAAAATCCTCCATGGCTTCTTTTCCAATTAGAAAAATTTTTTTCTAATTGTTCTATTGTTCTTCCTGGTATAAAATTATCTACTTTCTTTTTTATAATTTTTTTTAGAGGCTTCGAGTTTCTTATTATTCTAGACTCAATTTCAGAATTTTTTTCCTCACTTGTCAAAAAAAAATATGAAATATTTTTATAGATAGTCTCATAATAATTAAATACTTTTAATATCTTCTTGCTGTTAATATTTTTTTTATTAAAGGTTATTGAATTTTTATTAATATAAGAAGAATCATATTGAGCCATATCAAAAATAACTGCCAAAGCAGTTATTATTAATAATACTAAGACGCCCAATGTTATTTTTGTAAATTTTAATTTCATAAAGTATTTGGTAGCGGGAAGTGGGATCGAACCACTGACCTCAGGCTTATGAGTCCTGCGCTCTAACCAACTGAGCTACCCCGCCATATAGTGCATTGATTTATAATAGTTTTTATTTTTAGTTCAATCAACTTTTTGCTTTTATTTTCGTTTGATGCAATAAGAATTCATACTGTGTGAGCATTTTACATACTTGTTTTAGCTAAAATTTCATTTATTAGTAGATTATATTTTAGAATAGATTTTTAAAAATTAAATGTTTGTAAAAAAAATATTAAAGTGCATTTTTGTACTAATTTTATTAGTCGTTGCTTTCGCTGTTTTTGAGATAACTTCTTTTTCCACGAAATATATAAATAGAGCATTAATTACATTTGATATTAATAACTCTAAAAATCCTCAAATTAAAAAAATGCTCCGGTATGTAGACAAAATTTATTCTTTAGGTCTCCTAAAATTTAGCAAAAAACATAAAAATTATTTAGATCAACGCGATCTAAATTATATAGATTTGCCAGAAGAAAAAATAATAACTGGTAAAAAAAAAAATTTTACCCTAAATGTACTTGAAAATAATTTTGAAACAAATGAATGGCATAGGAGTCATGGGAGTAATACATCAACTAGATTTTCTAATTTAAAAGAAATTAATTTAGAAAATATAGATAAATTAGATTTAGCATGGATATATAAGTTTGATGAAATAAAAAATGATATTCAGGCAAATCCAATAGTTGCAGAAAATAAAATTTACATGCCCTCTACGTCAAAAAAAATTGTTTCTATAGATGGAATTAATGGTAAAAAAATTTGGGAACACAAAACAAAAGGAACACCTGCTAGGAGAGGTTTGGTGTATTTAAAGAAATCAAAAGTTAGCAAATCTAGAATTTATTTTTGTGCAGAAAAAGAATTGATTAGTGTTAATCCAAGTGACGGAAATCTAATTAAAAGTTTTGGTAAAAATGGAAAAGTAAAATTAAAAAACAGATGTAAAGTATCACCAGCTATTATTGAAGATAAGTTAATTATCGCAACTGTCGAACCATCAATAGAAGTCTATGATCTTTTTAAAGGTAAGTTGCTTTGGAAATTTTATTTAAAAGATAAAAAAAATAATAAAAAACGTAATGGTGGAAAAAGATATGATTATTCAGGAGGTAACCCTTGGGGTGGTATTTCGGCAGATACAAAAAGAGGAATCATTTTTGTAACCACAGGTAATGCGGGTTTTTATTTTAATGGAGTTAATCGACCGGGCAATAATAAATATTCAAATTCAGTAATTGCTATTGACATTTTTAACAAAAAAAAATTGTGGGATTTTCAGGAAGTCTCTCATGATATTTGGAATCTAGATATCCCTGCTCCACCCATATTAACTTACATTGAGAAAGATAATGTTAAAATTGACGTGGTGTTAGCTGTAACAAAACTTGGCAACACACTAGTATTGGATCGTTTAACAGGTGAACCAATTTTTGATTTTCATAAAAAAAAGGCTCCTCAATCTATGATTCCTGGTGAAAAAACTTCCTACTATCAACCGAATCTAAAAATTCCCCAACCTTTTGCTAAACAGTTTTTTGATAAGAATGAAATTACTAATATCTCTATTGATAGTTATAACTATATAAAAAATAAATTAAAAGATTCAAATTTTGGTTTCTTTGAGCCTCATGAACTTAGTAAAAAAAATATTTTTTTTAACTTTCATGGTGGAGCGGAATGGATGGGAGCTTCTGTGGATAGTAAAAAAGGTATTATGTATGTTACTTCACATAATATTCCCTGGACTACTAGGATTGAAAAAGTTGAAAAAAAACTAACTTATTATAAGTATGATAATTTCCATAAAAGATTATTTGATCAAGATGGTTACCCTGGATCAAAACCACCTTGGGGAACATTGACAGCTATGAACTTAAATAAAGGCAAGATTATATGGCAAGTACCATTTGGTGAATATAAAAAGCTTTCCAAAAAAGGTATTCCAATAACTGGCACAGAAAATTATGGAGGTGCGACCGCCACGGCAGGAAATATTATTTTTGCTACTGGAACAGTCGATAAAAAAATAAGAGCATTTGACTCAACTACTGGAAAGGAAATATGGTCCTACCAGATGAAATACGCCGGTTCGGGACCACCGACAATCTACTCAATTAATGGAGAGCAGTATGTAATTGTTGCTTCAACTGGTAGCCTGTCATTATCATCTGGCTATCCAGAAGTAAATTTTGGTAATTTGTTATATTGTTTTAAAATAAAAGAATAATGAAAATATACTACGGAAAAGCAATTTATAATCATAAAGAAATTTCAGCTGCTGTTAAAGTGTTGAAAAAAAAAAATTTAAGTCTGGTAGATGGACCAGCGGTAAAAGAGTTAGAAAAAAAAGTAGCAAAATTATTTGGGAAAAATTATGGTTTAATGGTTAATTCTGGATCTTCTGCAAACTTGCTTGGTATGGCGTCTTTTAACTTTAAAAAAAGATCAGAGGTAATTACGCCATCTTTAACTTTTTCAACCACAATATCCCCTATTTATCAATTGGGTTTAGTTCCGCATTTTATAGATGTAGAAGAAAATAAATTTGTTGCGAATATTGATCAGATTGAAAAATGTATCAATAAAAGAACTGTTGCTCTTATGATACCAAATCTTCTAGGAAATATTCCTGAATGGGAAAAGATTTCTAAACTAGCTAAAAAATATAAACTAAAAGTGATAGAGGATTCAGCTGATACAATTGGCTATTCGTATAAAAATTCTAATACTGGAAAATTTTCTGACGTTACAACAAATAGTTTCTATGCATCACATATAATAACTGGAGCGGGATTTGGTGGAATTGTAGTTTTTAATGATAAAAAATTGTACGAAAAAGCAAAACTCCTTAGAGGATGGGGAAGATCATCGGCAATATTTAATGAGTCAGAAGGAATAAAACAAAGATTTAGTAAAAAAATTGATGGAATACCTTATGATGGTAAATATATTTTTTCTGCACTAGGGTATAATTTTTTACCCTCGGAAATATCTGCGGCATTTGCACTAGAACAGTTAAAAAAATTAAAAAAAAATATCACTGTAAGAATTAAAAATTTTAATTTTCTCAATGAATTTTTTAAAAAATATAGAAGTTATGTAAAATTACCTACACAAGGAAAAAATGTTAGTACAGGTTGGTTGGCGTTTCCTTTGGTTATTAAAGAAAAAACAAAAATACGAAGAAAAGACCTTCAAATATTTCTTGAAAAAAAAGGTATTCAAACAAGAACAATATTTACTGGGAATATATTGCGACAACCAATAATGAAAAACCAATATTATAAAAAACATAAATACTGCGGTAATGTTAGTGATGATGTTATGAAGAATGGTATTTTGATTGGTTGTCACCACGGATTAAAAGCAAATGAATTAAGGTTTATGTGTAAAGCTTTTGATGATTTCTTTAAAAAATTTAAATAATATTAGGTCGGTAGTAAGATCTTCGTAAAGTGTATGCACTTAAAAGACCTAAGAGCTCGCATTTATGGAGCTGAAAGTTAGCATCGTCGTTTTTAATTTTACAATAAATACATAACTTAATTGATCTCACAAGGTTTGGTAAAGTTTTTTGAAATGCTTTAAAATAGCTATAATGTTTTCTGTAAAAATAAAA
>CAJQSJ010000034.1 GCA_905612535.1 uncultured Pelagibacteraceae bacterium
ATATTGGAAATGAAACATAGCTTCCAAATCCAATAATTGCATTTGGTTTTTCTTTTTTTATTATAATTAAAGATTTAAAAATTGAAGTAAAAATTTTTAATATTGAATAAATGATATTAAAAAAATTTTTTTTCCTTATTGTATCTGCGCTGATAGTATAAATTTTTAATTTAGGATAATTTCTTAAAAATTTTTTACTAAAATAATTTTTTAAAGTTTTTTTATTAGTCACAAGTATAACTTGATACCCTTGTTGTAAAAGATGTTTCATTAAGTTTATAGCAGGAAATATATGACCACCTGTTCCACCTGATGAAAGTATAATTTTTTTATTCATTGCTTAAATCCCTTAAAAAATCTTTTCTTGTAAAATTTAAAATAACACCAGAGGATATAGCGCTTCCAATTAGTGAAGATCCTCCATAGCTCAAAAATGGAAGCGTCATGCCAGTGGTAGGTAATAATCTAACATTGACACCAATATGGATAAAAACTTGAATAAGTAATAATGAAATTAATCCTATTAAAGATAATTTTAAAAACTCATTTTTTTCGAATAATATTTTATTAATAATGCGATATGTTAAAAATAAAAAAATAATGACAATGAACAAAACAAAAAATGCACCAAATTCTTCTGATACTACAGCTATAATATAATCTGTATGTGATTCAGGTACTTTATCTTTTAAAATTCCTTCTCCCATTCCTTGACCTGTTAAACCACCTTGTTTTATGGCATCTAATGCTTTTTGTGTTTGAAAACCACCCTCTGTTTTGAGATCTAAAAAATTCTGAATTCTAAATAAAATATAACCAAACTTTGTAGGGAAAAAATAAATTATGACAAATATTAAAGTTATAACTGTTAATCCTAAAAAAATTAAAAAAAACATATTAAAGCCTGATACAAATATCATTATTATCCAAGAGAAAATTAACAATAAACATTGTCCAATATCTGGTTGATTAATTAGTAATGCTACAGAAATAAAAAGAAGCAAGAAAGAATACAAATATCTACTATAAATATTTGTTTTAATATTTATGATTATTAGTTTGGCAACAAATAATATAAATAATGGTTTTACCAATTCAATGGGTTGAAATCTTGGAAGAAACATAAATTGAATCCATCTTTTTGATCCTTTAACTTCTATGCCAATCAAAGGAACTAAAAATAAAAAAATAATTGACAATATAAAAAGTGGGGTGATTAATTTTATTATTTTTTTTTTATTTTGAATTGAAATAAAAATTAATAAAAATAATGATATAGATACAAAAATAAAATGTTTTGTAAAAAAGAAATATGTTTCTTTGTTTAACTTCTCCCCAACAACAGATGAAGTTGAAGAAAATGAAAAAAAAAGACCTAATGAAAAAAGAAATATAAATGTAAATAAAATTTGTCTATCAACGTTTCTCCACCATCTGGCAATAGGACCGGTATTTTCTCTATTTAGGTCAAACATAAAGTTTTTTTTTAAATTTTGTTTGTATTAAGCTTTTAAAATAATTTCCTCTCTCTTCAAAATTTTTAAATTGATCGTATGATGCCGCTCCAGGACTGAGTAATATAGTAAAGTTAGATACTTTTTCGTTATTAGCATCATTAAACGCAGTTTTTAATGCGTTTTTAATATTATATGAAATTTTATAAGGCATATTTTTTTTAAGTTGTCTTGCAAAAAAATGGGTGGATTTACCAATTATATAGGCTCTTATAATATTTTTTGACACTTCTTTGGTATAGAATTTATCTTTGATTTTTGGTAAACCGCCAACTATCCAATAAATTTTATTAAATACTGACAAAGATTCTAAACAAGCGCTAAAACTGGTTGCTTTGGAATCGTCGATACATGCAAATTTATTATTTAAAAAAACAATTTGTTGTCTGTGCGGTAGGCCTTTAAAACTATTGATAGATTTTATTATAATTTCATCGCTAATTCTAAGTTTTTTTGCAATGCTGAAGGCAAATGCTAAGTTTTCTGTATTGCCTTTACTTTTAAAATAAGGATTTTTTATTTTTCCATACAGAGATTTAAACATCGAGATATTAACTGGCGTTAAGTTAGATTTAATCTTTTTTGTTTTATATATTTTATTTAATAAATGAGAATATTTGTTTGATGAATTTATATATGTATAATCAGATTTTTTTTGTGCTAAAAAAATTTTGGATTTTATTATAGAATAATTATTTATATTTTTGTGTCTATCTAGGTGATCTGGTGAAATATTAAGAATAGCAGCATGTTTAAATCTAATTAATTTTGAGTACTGTAACTGGTAAGAAGATAACTCTAAGACAAAAAAATATTTTTTTTTTTTGTTATTTGATGATAATATTGGGCTACCAATATTTCCAACTGTTTTTACTTTATGGCCCGCTGTCTTTAGAATTTTTTCTATTATTTTACAAGTTGTTGACTTTCCATTGGTGCCTGTAATTGATATAAATTTTGCATTTTTATTAAGATCAATAAATAAATCTATATCAGTAATGATCTTATTAAAATTTTTTTTTATATATTTTTTTATCTTACAAGTGTCTATATTTATTCCCGGGCTAAGAATTATATAATCTACTTCAAATTTTGATAACCAAAACTTATCAAGTGTAATGTTTTTAAATTTTAGTTTTTTTCTAACTTCCTCGCTGTCATCCCAACAATATGTCTTTATTTTTGATTTTTTAAAAATTTTAGCAGCTGAACGTCCTGTTAAACCCATTCCATAAATGGCAATATTTTTTTTTTTATATTTTTTTAAAACTAACATAAGCTGTATTATCTCAATTTAAGTGTGGCCAAACCTATTAATGCTAAAATCATGGATATTATCCAGAATCTTATTACTACCGTGGATTCGGCCCAGCCTTTTTTTTCAAAATGGTGATGAAGTGGAGCCATCATAAAAACTCTTTTCCCAGTGAGTTTAAATGATACAACTTGAATAATTACAGATGCTGTTTCTAAAACAAACAAGCCCCCAACAATTCCTAAAATAATTTCGTGTTTTGCAATTATACTTACGGCTCCTAAAGATCCTCCTAAGGATAACGATCCCGTATCTCCCATAAAAATTTTTGCTGGTGGTGCGTTAAACCACAAAAAACCAAGGCATGCTCCAACTATAGATCCACAAAATATTGAAGACTCACCAACATTTGCAATATAGGGAATTTGTAAATACCCTGAAAAAACAGAATTCCCTACTATATAACAAATTAATGTAAATGATAATGCCGCTAACATTACTGGTACTGTTGCAAGTCCGTCTAAACCATCTGTAAGATTTACAGCGTTTGAGGAGCCAACAATTATAAAAATCGAAAATGGAATAAAAAATAATCCTAAATGAAGTATCATATTTTTAAAAAATGGAAAATAAAGATTTTTTAGGTGTTCGTTGTTTCCAAACTTCATTAACAAAAGTATTGCTATTAAAGATAAAAAAATTTGAATAATAAGTTTTGTGAGTAAAGATAAGCCTTTTGAATTATTATGCTTAATTTTTAAAAAATCGTCTACCGCTCCTAGTAATCCAAAACTTGTAGAAACCATTAGTAAAACCCATACATACGCATTGCTCAAATCAGCCCATAATAATGTTCCAAAAAGTATTCCAATTAAAATAAGAATACCTCCCATTGTTGGAGTTCCAGATTTTTTAATTATATGATCTACCGGACCATCATCTCTTATAGATTCCGCAATCTTATGTGATGTGATAAATTTAATAAAAGGGCCACCAATTAAAAACACAATTGTCATCGAAGAGATAATTGACAGTCCAGTTCTGAAAGTCAAATATCGAAAAACATTAAGAGCAGAAAACTGGTCTATCAGAGAATTGAAAAAACTATATAACACTTACAAAACCTTTTTTAATATTTTTTGAAAACCTATTTAAACCCGTTGCATTAGAACCTTTTACCATAAGTAAATCATTATTGTGTAAAATTTTACCAAGATATGTGCCGGCTTCATTAAGATTATTAAATATTTTGCCTTTTTTATCTTTAGATAAATAAGCAAAAGTTTCTCTTATATGCTTTCCATAAATAAAAACT
>CAJQSJ010000035.1 GCA_905612535.1 uncultured Pelagibacteraceae bacterium
AAGTCTTCTTCATCAGCGCCATGTATAATTCTTTTAATTGTATCAAAGTTGGTTTTGGTTTTTGTTTTTTTATCTATTAAATCAATGATTTCTAATATTTTTTGTTCTTGAAATCTTTTTTCAACCCTTCCAAAGCGTATATGAGAAATATTTTTTACCCATTCAAAGTATGAAACAACTACCCCACCAGCATTAACATATATATCTGGAATAATTATAACACCTTTTTCATACAATTTTTTATCAGCATCAAAAGAAATGGGTCCATTTGCGGCTTCAATTATTAATTTACATTTTATTTTATAAACGTTTTTAATTGTAATGACATTTTCTAATGCAGCGGGTATTAAAATATCACAATTAAGTTCTAATAATTCGCTGGGTTTATTTTTAAACTCTCCAAGTTTTGGATTGTTTATGCTTTGATTATTTTTATAAAATTCATTTAAAGCGTTTATATCAATACCGTTTTTGTTAAATAAATAACCATCACGCTCACCTATCGCAATAATTTTAGCTTTATCTCTATTGTATAAGTGTTTTGCTAAATTGCTGCCTACATTTCCAAAACCTTGAATTACAATATTATTATCTTTTAATTCATTTTTTAATCCAGATTCTTTAATTATATCTGCGTGTCTAAATATTTCTCTTATAACCTCTTCAATACCTCTGCCTGTAGCTTCAGTTCTTCCATATATTCCTCCTCTGTGTAATGGTTTGCCAGTTACACATCCTCTATGATTTATATCATCTGGTTTAAGAGATTTATAAGTTTCCATAATCCATTCCATTTCTCTTTCAGACGTACCAACATCAGGGGCAGGAACATTTAGAGCTGGAGAAATAAAACCTTTATTAATAAGCTTAGTTGCAAAGGCTTTAGTAATTTTTCTTAGTTGTGGTATTGTATAATTTTTTGGATTTATTTTAAGACCTCCCTTAGAGCCGCCAAAAGGAATATTAACTATCGCACATTTATAGGTCATTAAGGACGCTAAAGCTTCCGTATCATCTTGATCAACACTTTCTGAGTATCTCATTCCACCTTTACTTGGAAGAATGTGTTCAGAGTGAACTGCTCGCCATCCTGTAAAATTATGAATTTTTTCATCTATCACTACGCCCACATTTACTTTTATTAAGGAGTGAACAGATTTTATATGCTCTAATACATCGTTACTAAAATTTAGTAGCTTTGCAGACCTATCAACATGCAAATTAACGTTTTTTTTGAAACTCATTTTTTAAAATTCTATAATTAATAATCTGAGTATATATTTTTTAATTGTGGTGTCTTAATTATATTGCACAACGCTTGTAAAATTTAGACAACAAATCAGCAATATTGCGTCTAGATACTAAAAGCACTAATTAATCTTTACTTAACTATAGAAGTGCAGTCTTGGCACCTGGTAACAGAACGACTCTACTTACTTTTTTGACAGTAGATCTTTCATCTTTAATTTAAGCTTCTTTAATGTTCTTAAATAGGACCAACTTTTTTGTCCTCTTCTTAAGTTTCTTTCTATTTCAGCAATATTGACCTTTTTTTTAAGATCTTTATGTTTTTCTTTTATCTTCATTTATTTTGAGCCACGATCCGTAAAAGCCTTTTCATTCTGACTAAACCTAGCATAGATAGTATGGACTCGCTAGAACTCAGATTAGGGAGTCTGTGCTAATATAATATTGATTACATTAGAAATTTTTATTTTTTGTTAGACTTTATTATCTTTTTTTTAATCAGTAGATGACTTCATTTTCACTCCATAGTTAATTGTTCATATGCAGAGTGACTTTTGAAATCCCACAATGTGTGAGACTGGCGTGCACTACTTTTTGCACTACGGATAACTCACTTCAGATCACAAAAGGGCTACAAATCAATTTTAAACCAACAAGGAGCAGCGTCAACTGCGAGTGGAAAAAAAAGCTAATGAGGTATATAAACCTTGAAGAATTAAATAAAAAATTCTATAAAACCTTTAAGGCCCTCATAGCTCAATTGGTAGAGCAACTGATTTGTAATCAGTAGGTTCGCGGTTCGAGTCCGTGTGAGGGCACCAATGAAAAAACTAAGAAATCTGCTTTCGTAATTGTTCAAGTTTAATTTTTTTATTTAAGCTGTTATTCTTGTCGTGTAATAACTTGAAAGTTATTGAACGATTAATTTTAATGTTAACGCTTTTAACATTTCTAACTTCAATATTATCAGCCACAACACTAACTGGTCTTTTTTTAATATTTAAATTTTTAATTTTTACTAAAGTTGAATCAGAAACTATTTTACCCTTCCATCTTCTTGGTCTAAATGGGCTTATTGGTGTTATAGCAATTTTTTTTGAATTTAAAGATAATATAGGCCCATGTACTGAAAGATTGTATGCGGTACTACCTGCTGGTGTAGAAACTAAAACTCCATCAGAAACTAGTTTCTTTATTAAAGTTTTTTTTCCACATATAATCTCAAGGGAAGCGGTTTGACGGCTTTGTCTTAATAAAGATATTTCATTAATGGCTATAGCTTTTCTTTTAGTGTTATTTGTTGTTACAGCAGTCATGGACAAAGGTGAAACTATAACTTGTTTTGCTTTACTAATTTTTTTATCAATTTTTTTTAAATCAAATTTATTCATTAAAAAACCAAATGTACCTTTATTAATACCATAGAATGGTTTGTTAAATTTTTGATATTTTTTTAAAGTTTCTAGCATAAATCCGTCGCCACCTATAACAACTATAATGGTAGATTTTTTTGGAGAAAAATTCGTATATTTTTTGAATATAATTTGCTTTAAATCATTATCTTTTATGGTTTTATCAATAACAAAATGTAATTTTCTCATATTTATTGGTGCCCTCGGCCAGACTCGAACTGGCACTCCATAAATGGCAAGGATTTTAAGTCCTTTGTGTCTACCAATTTCACCACGAGGGCATTGCCTTTTTTATATATCACGCTCATACGTTGTGTCTAGTCCTCCGTCTAGTCCTCCTTATTTCTAAAATTGTTACAATTTCTTAAAAGTTATTCAAATAACTTTTCAAATATCTTTTTAACGAAAGGAATACGGGCATTTATCTTTAGATGCGAAGCTGCATCGTTAACGATAAAAACATCTTTAAAATTTGCAGTCTCATCTCCATAAAAATATACATTATAAAATTCTTTTTTAAAATCTAATATGGTTATTTGGTTTTTAAACTTATTATTTGATATTATGTCTTTTAAAAAATCAGCAAAGTAAAATTTATACTCACCTGTAAAATGTTTCATATGAGGGTGAATTACAAGCAAAAGTTTTTTAACATTTTTATCTGAAAAAACTTCATTTATATATCTAAAAACTACCGCTTTTAAATATGTGCGTTCATCTTCATCAATCCCATCTCTTACTGGTCGCATAATTTCTGGAAAAGTACATTTAGGTGAGTGTATAGTTGTTTTCCTTTTCTTAAGTTCGCTCCTAAATTTTTTATTTTTTATATATTTTATAATATTATAATCGTCAGATGTATATATGCCGACTTTTGTTAAATAAATTCCTACATTGTAAATTTCTGGTGAATATAGATCTTCAGGATTAACTTTATTCAAGGTGCCATCATTATTTATTTCTAATTTATTTTTATAACGACAAAGTTCATCTCCAAGGTCAGTATGATCAATCATGGTAATTATTCTTTCAGGATTTATATTAAAATCTCTTTTTAAAATCTTCAACTGTACAGTTGTTGGAGAGAAGGAATAGGACGAAGTTCCAGATACAATAATATTAAGATCTCTTTCCTTTTTTATTTTAATTAATTCATCAATAACAATTTTATTTGATCCTGATCCAAAAGGTAATGATATTAAATTTTCAGCCCATGAATCTCCATTAATTAAAACTTTTGAATTATTATTGTTTGCATCTTTAGCTTCTACATATGTAAACATTAAACCATTTTGATAAAACCAAGGAGCAAAATCCCTAAGATGATGTAATTCTTTATAATATTTTTTATAAAATTTATATGCATCCTTATCCGGTATATTATGATGATTTTTTAACCAATTAGTACCTATAACAAATTCGATGAATACTAAAGCCAATAGAGTAGAAAAAATAACTAAAAGAAATGACGATATTCTATCTTTAATTTTTTTCATAACGAAGACTTTTTTCTATTTCCTTTCCTTCTATAGATTTAATAGCTATTTTAATATTTTTATCTTTTCTCATATCTGTTCCATTTTTCCAAAGACCAGCCGCTAAATGCATAATGCCTATTTTATTATGAGGCAAATACGGTTCTACAAATGTATTTTTTACAACATCAAATTTTGGCAATACATTACTAGCAATCCAGTTGCAATATAAAGGAAGAAACTCTACGTCAGCATTATTGTTATATACCGCAATATTTATTGCTAACCCTTCGGACCCAAAAATTTTACCTGATGATAGAGATTTTCTTAAAATATCTTGCCATAACTTCCAACATTTTGAATCATTTTCTAAAGAAAAAACTCCAATATTAATATGAGGAGCAAAAGCAATTTTTCGGGCTATGCTTTCAGAAAAGCCAGATTTTTTTGCATGTTTATAATTTTGTGATTTAATTAATGCAATTTTACCAAAGACCCATTTAACTTTTGTCAAAATTTTGTAACCAGAACCAATTGATTGTGTAATTCCAAGCTTGCCGTTATCACAAGCTTTAAAATACAATTCAACAGAATCCCAAGAATTAACCCAAGCATCACAATCGATCCATAAATATTTTTTAAAGCCAGGAAAGTAATCGGGTAAAAATGCTCTTGATACCTGGCTCTTCAACCATTCTTTTCCTGAGACTTTATATGATGGAACCGGAATATCCCATTTGGCTTTTTTAATTGAAAAAACTTTAGTTTTTAAAATTTCACATTGTTCTTTTGTAAGACCGGCATCTAAAATACAAATAGATATATTTTCACTATCCTTATATCTTTTTATTGAATCAACAAGTTCATTAAGTAATTCGAAGTAATTGCTATCTGCTAAAGTTACTATTGCTTTTGAATTCATATTTATAAAATTATCTCGTCGAAATATGTTTTGACTGTGACAAGGCGTTATTTAAGCTTTTAAGGTTAATTTTACAATCCTTATAACCTTGCTTAACGACATTTAAGTAACGAGTGGTAGGTGGAACGAATTTTGTTTTCCTTACCATTGTATAAGTCATCATTTTTTTACCATCATATTGGAAGTGCATTTTTTTATATATAATTGGATAATCTTCATATTTATCTAATCTACTTTCATCAGTCTTAGAAATTATATATAAACCTCCATAAACTTTTTTGCCATTTTTTTTTTCTACATCAGCCCAGCCTCCTTTATTTCTAAAAGTTAATTCATAATTTTTTAAAATAATTTTTTTTATATAGCGACATTCGGGACATCTCCTTTGCATCTGGTCATGATGTAAATTACTTCCATATGCAAAATAATAAATCATACTATTTTCTTACTATAACTTTAATTTTTTTCTTTTTTATAAACTTCATAATATCACACAGGCACTTTTCTATTAATTTGAGATTATCTGATCTCATTACTAATGAAACTCCAATTTTACCTTGTTGGAAAAATGGATAGCTGCCAATTTCTAAATTTTTATATTTATTCTGAACTTTTTCTAAAGGAATAGAAATTTCACTTTCCACAGTTCTTAAGCTCAACGTTTTGCTTAAAATTTTATTTCCACCAATTATTTTGTTATTCAATCCACCGAGCATAGATTTAAGTATGGATGGTACTCCCGGTAAACAATAAACATTTTTTACATAGAAGCCTGGGGCAGCACTTGAAGGATTATATATTAGAGTGGCGTTCTTAGGAGTTTTTGCCATTTTTCTACGCCCCACATTAAACTTTCCTTTTTCATAATAATTTTTTAGAATCTTATACGCCTCTGGGTGATAGCAGTATTTTATCTTAAAGGCTTTTGCTATTGATTTGGAGGTAATATCATCGTGTGTGGGACCTATACCTCCGGTAGTAAAAATATAATTAAATTTTTTTCTTACTGTGTTAACAGTATTGACAATAGTGCTTTCAATATCCGGTATAACTCTAACTTCTTCGAGTTTTATGCCAAGATTATTGAGCCATGTGGATATATTTACGACATTAACATCTTGGGTTCTGCCAGATAATATCTCATTACCTATAATAATAATGGCGGCATTTAATTTTTTGTTGGCTTTTTTCATTATCTAATAATATTTATATTTAATGAAGTTTAAAGAACAATTATTACAAGGAACCTTAATAAAAAGATACAAAAGATTTTTTGCTGATATTAAATATAAAAATAATACCATTACAGCGCACTGTCCAAATACAGGTTCTATGCATGGTTTATTAACTGAGGGAAATAAAGTTTTTTTTTCTAGATCTGATAACCCTAAGCGTAAACTAAAATATACATTAGAAATTATTAAAGATGTGAAGAGCTTTGTAGGAATTAATACATTGCTTACTAATAAAATAGTTTTAGAAGCACTGGAAAAAAAATGGATAAAAGAATTAACTAAGTTCCCTAAAATAAAAAGTGAAGTAAAATTTAATGATCAAACAAGGTTTGATTTTTTAGTTTCAAATACTTCAGAAAAATGTTTTCTTGAAGTTAAAAATGTTACTTTAAATAGAAATAAATATATAGCTGAATTTCCAGATGCTCCTACATCTAGAGGTTTAAAACATTTAAATGAACTTTGTATAGCAAAAAAAAATGGTTATAAGAGTTACGTTTTATTTCTAATTCAAAGAACTGACTGTAGCTCTTTTAAAATTGCCAGCGATATAGACAATGAATATCTATCTGGGTTTAAAAAAGCTTTAAAGTTTGGTGTAAAAATGATTTGTTACGATTGTAAGTTAAGCAATGAAGAGATAAAACTTAATAAGCAAATTAAAATAATCTAATTATGTCACAGGACTATAAAGAAAATTTTGAAAAGGTAAAAATTTCAGGCAATTTGGCAGCTAAAACTTTAGATGAGATTACTTCACACGTAGTTCCCGGTGTATCTACAAATAGATTAGATAAAATTTGTTACGAATTTATTAGAGACAATGGTGGTTATTCTGCTCCACTTTTTTATAGAGGTTTTCCTAAATCTTGTTGTACATCTATTAACCATGTGATTTGCCATGGCATACCATCTGATAAATATTTAAACGATGGAGATATGGTCAATATTGATGTTACTGCTATAGTTAATGAGTGGCATGGAGATACAAGTAGAATGTTTTTTGTAGGAGACGTGTCAGTTAAAAAAAGAAATTTAGTTTCAGTAACTTATGAATCTATGATGAAGGGAATATCTGTAGTTAAAAACGGTGCACACCTTGGTGATATAGGTGAAGCTATACAATCATGCGCTGAAGGCAACGGATTTTCTGTCGTACGTGATTTTTGTGGCCACGGTACCGGAAAAATCTTTCATGAAGAACCTAATATATTACACTATGGAAAAAAAGGTCTTGGAAGTAAGTTGCAAACAGGAATGATTTTTACTGTGGAGCCAATGATAAATGAAGGTAAGCATGATTCAAAAATGCTTAAAGATGGTTGGACAGCGGTAACTAGAGATAAAACACTTTCAGCACAATTTGAACATACAATAGGTGTAACAAAAGATAGCTTTGAAATTTTTACAAAATCTAAAAAAAATTATGAACAACCACCCTACTCAATATGATTGATAGATATTCAAGAAAAGTAATTAAAGATATTTGGAATGATAAAAATAAATATCAAATTTGGTTAGATATCGAGATTGCAGCCGCACAATCAATGGAAAAACTGAAAATTATTCCTAAAGGTGTTTCTGCTAAAGTTAAAAAAAAAGCAAAAATTAATGTCGATCGTATTAATAAAATTGAGAGCCAAGTTCATCATGATGTAATTGCATTCTTAACTTCAATAACTGAAAAAGTAGGTCCAGAAGGTAAGTTTTTACACAAAGGAATGACTTCATCTGATGTGCTGGATACTTGTTTTAACATTCAATTAATACAAGCAAGTAAAATTTTGTTAAAAGATATAGATGGCATTTTAAAAGTTTTAAAAGGCAAGTCCTTAAAATATAAAAACACTGTATGCATAGGAAGAAGTCATGGAATACATGCAGAACCCACAACTTTTGGTCTTAAACTATTAGGATTTTATGAAGAATTCAAAAGAAATAGAAAAAGATTAGAGAGTGCTGTAAAAGAAATTTCTACTTGCGCTATATCAGGTGCCGTAGGTACTTTTGCAAATATAAATCCCAAGGTTGAGGCCTATGTAGCAAAAAAACTAAATTTGAAAGTTGAGCCTATATCTACTCAAGTAATACCTAGAGATAGACATGGTTATTTTTTTTCAATCTTAGGAATAATTGCTGGATCTGTTGAGAGGGTAGCCACTGAAATAAGAAACCTTCAAAGAACTGAATTACAAGAGGTTGAGGAGTTTTTTGGCAAAAAACAAAAAGGATCTTCGGCCATGCCTCACAAAAAAAATCCTATACTAAGTGAAAATTTAACTGGTCTTGCTCGAATGGTAAGAAGTTATGTTGTTCCGGCATTAGAGAATATTTCTTTATGGCATGAAAGAGATATTTCACATTCTAGTGTTGAGAGAAACATAGGACCCGATTCTACTGTTACGCTAGATTTTGCTCTGAATCGATTAAAGAACATTTTACAAAATTTGAATGTTTATCCACAGAAAATGATAAAGAATCTTAATATAACAAATGGTATGATCTTTTCACAAAGAATAATGTTAGAAATAACAAAATATGGTTTTTCAAGAGAACAAGCATATAAAATTGTTCAAAATAACGCACACAATTCTTGGAAAAAAAATATATCTCTTTATGAAAGTTTAACTAAAGACTTGCTCATTAATAAAAAAATTTCTAATGCTGATTTAAAAAAAATGTTCGATATTAATTATCATATGAAACGAATTAATATAATTTTTAAAAGAGTTTTAAATAAATAATGAATAAAGGAAAAAAATTATATGAAGGTAAGGCAAAAATCATTTATGAAGGTCCTGAAAAAGGTACTGCTATTCAACATTTTAAAGATGACGCAACAGCTTTTAATAATTTAAAAAAATCCAGCGTTGAAGGTAAGGGGATTCTGAATAATAGGATATCAGAGCATATCTTAAATAATCTAAACCAAATTGGTATTAAAACTCATCTTATAAAAAGGTTGAATATGAGAGAGCAACTTGTAAAGATTGTTGAAATTATTCCAGTGGAGTTTATTGTTAGAAATATAGCAACAGGTTCTCTTACAAAAAAATTAGGCATAACTGATGGAACAATACTTTCTAAACCATTAATTGAATATAGCTATAAAAACGATGATCTTGGAGACCCACTTATAGCTAAGGAACATATACTCGAATTTAACTGGGCAACAGAAGAGGAATTAGATTTTATTAAAGAAAATTGTCTACGAATTAATGATTTTATGCAAGGCATGTTTAGAGGCGTAGGAATAAAATTAGTTGATTTTAAATTAGAATTTGGACGAATAAATAATGAAGATAAAAATGAAATTTTATTAGCAGACGAAATCAGTCCCGACACTTGCAGATTATGGGATGTTATTAGTGAAAAAAAACTAGACAAAGACAGATTCAGAAAAGATCTCGGAAATATTATAGAAGCGTATCAAGAAGTTGCCAGACGGCTTGGTATAATGCATGAGAAAGCTAATATTAGTGAAGTTCAATTTGGTAAACCAAAAGCTGTAAATCTAAAGAAAAAATAAATTGAAAATCTCAGCTATCGTAACTTTAAAAAATGAAGTACTAGACCCGCAAGGTAAAGTTGTAAAACAGACATTAAAGAACATGGGTTATTCAAATATTTCTGATGTAAGGCAAGGGAAATTTTTTGAAATTCATATAAAAGAAAAAGACCCTATTAAAGGTAGAAAATTAGCAGAGCAGGTTTGTAAAAAACTTTTATCTAATACAGTTATAGAAGATTATAAAATTAAAGTTGACGAATGAATTCTTCAGTTATAGTTTTTCCGGGTTCTAATTGTGACAGAGATATTGCTGTAGCATTAGAAAAATTTAAAATTAAAAATAAAATGGTATGGCATAATGAGACAAATCTACCTAAATCGGATCTTGTTGTCCTTCCCGGTGGTTTTTCTTATGGAGATTATCTTAGAACCGGATGTATCGCTGGTAAATCAAAAATTATTAACGATGTAATAAAACATGCTAAAAAAGGTGGTTTACTTCTTGGTATATGTAATGGTTTCCAAATTTTAACTGAAGCATCCTTATTGCCTGGTATTCTGCTTAGAAATAAAAAATTAAAATTTATCTCGAAAGACGTTTTCATTAAAGTTCTTAATTTTAAGAATAGTTTTTGCTCTAATTATAAAGATAAAAATATAATCAAAATACCCATAGCGCATAATGAAGGTAATTTTTTTGCTAATAATAATTTACTAGATAGACTGGAAGATAAAAATTTAATTGCATTTAAGTATTGTGACATTAAAGGTGATATTAACGAACTTTCTAATCCAAACGGTTCTTCAAAGAATATTGCTGGTATATTTAACGAAAACAAAAATATTTTAGGAATGATGCCTCATCCAGAAAGATCTATAGATCCTTTTCTTTCAAGCGAAGATGGTTCTTTGATTTTTAAAAGCTTATTAAAATAATAATTATGCTTATCTCAAAAGATTTAATTAAAAAGCATGGTCTTAAAACTGACGAGTTCAGTAAAATAGTTAAATTGATTGGGCGAGAACCTAATCTTTTAGAACTTGGTATCTTTTCAGCAATGTGGAATGAACACTGTTCATACAAGTCTTCTAAAAAATATTTAAAAAAATTACCTACCAAAAATAAATCTGTAATACAGGGGCCGGGCGAGAATGCGGGTGTAATTGATATCGGGGATAATGATGCAATAATTTTTAAAATTGAAAGTCATAATCACCCATCTTTTATTGAACCGTATCAAGGTGCCGCTACTGGTGTTGGTGGAATTTTAAGAGATGTTTTTACTATGGGTGCTAGACCGATAGCTACTTTAAATTCAATTCACTTTGGAAGCCCCGAACATCCTAAAACTAAAAATTTATTAAATGGGGTGGTTTCGGGAATCGGAGGATATGGAAACTGTATGGGAATACCTAATGCTGGAGGAGAAGTAAAGTTTAATTCATGTTTTAATGAAAATAACCTTGTTAATGCAATGGCCGTTGGTCACGTAAATAAAAATAAAATTTTTTACTCAAAAGCAAAAGGTGTAAACCAACTCGTGGTTTATGTGGGTTCAAAAACTGGTCGCGATGGTATTCATGGGGCAAGCATGGCATCTGCAGAATTTGATGAAAACTCTGAAGATAAAAAACCAACTGTTCAAGTTGGAGATCCTTTTACCGAAAAGCTTTTACTAGAAGCTTGTTTGGAGCTAATGAAAGGAGACTCAATTATATCAATACAAGATATGGGTGCAGCTGGATTAACTTCTTCAAGTGTTGAAATGGCCTCAAAAGGAAATTTAGGCATAGAAATTGATTTAGATAAAGTTCCTTGCAGAGAAGAACAAATGACACCATATGAGATGATGCTTTCTGAAAGCCAAGAAAGAATGTTAATAATAATAAAAAATGGTGATGAAAAAAATGCAGAAAAAATATTTAAAAAATGGGATCTTGATTTTTCAATAATAGGAAAAACAACTAATACAAAAAATTTAGATTTATATTTTCATGGCTCTAAAGTTGCAAACCTTCCAATAACTTCACTATCTACTGATGTACCTATATATGACAGGAAATGGAAAAAAACTCCACTACCTAAAAAGGAAAAAAATTTAGTTAATTATAAAAAACTTAAAATTTTAGATTCACTTAAAAAAATATTATCAAGCCCAAATAATTCTAGCAAAGAATGGGTATGGGAACAGTATGATAATACTGTAATGGGAGATACTGTACAAAAAAATGGTGGCGATGCATCTGTAATAAGAATACATGGTAAAAACAAAGGTATAGCTTTAACTGTCGATTCTTCATCTCACTACTGTTTTGCTTATCCTCAGTTTGGTGGAATGCAAGTAGTTTGTGAGGCTTGGAGAAATTTAGTGTCCGTTGGAGCAAGACCCTTAGCAATAACTAATTGTTTGAACTTTGGTAATCCTGAAAAAGAAATAGTTATGGGTCAGTTTGTTGAATGCTTAAATGGAATTTCTGATGCGTGTACGTATTTAGATTTCCCAATAGTATCGGGTAATGTTTCTTTTTATAACGAAACAAACAATAAATCTATCGAACCAACACCAACTATTGGTGGAGTTGGGGTAATTTTAAATTTAAATAACATGGTTTCGCAAAGTCTAAAATCTATAAATAGCTTAGTATTAGTTATTGGTAAAACAAATGGTCATATGCATCAAAGCGAATTATTTAGAGAAGTATGTAATATAAATAGCGGTCCCCCACCTGAGATTAATTTATTTAATGAGAAAAATAATGGATTAATATTATTAAAACTAATAGAAAAAAAATTAATAAAAGCCGCTCATGATGTTTCTTCAGGTGGCATTATTCTAGCATTAACAGAAATGTGTTTACTTGGTGATATAGGTGCTAAAATCAAAATAAACAGCAATAATTTATCTAATATCGAATATTTATTTGCTGAAGATCAAAGTAGATACTTAGTTGAAATTGATGAAAAAGACCAAAAAGCCACATTTAATATATTAAAAGAAAATGATATATTCTATGAAATGATTGCAGAAACTAAAAAAGAAAGCTTAGATTTTGACAAAGAATTCAGTATTAATTTGAAAGATCTTAAAAAAATAAATACTGATTGGTTTACTAAATATAATGAAATAAAATAAAAGTAATGGGTCTTAAAATTAAAGAAATAGAAGATTTAATAAAAGAAGCTATGCCGGATGCTGAGATTTCTATCGAAGATTTGGCTGGAGATGAAAATCACTACTCTGCAACTATTAAATCAAAAATCTTTTCTGGAAAAAGTAAAGTAGAACAACATAAGATTGTTTATAAAGCACTCAAGGGAAAAATGGGCACTGAACTACATGCTTTAGCATTAAATACAATAGAAGGATAAATTATGAATGAAGAAACAAAAAATAAAATTACAAATATCTTAAAAGATAATAAAATATGTCTATTTATGAAAGGAACACCGGAGGCTCCTCAATGTGGTTTTTCATTAGCTGTGTGTACTATCTTGAAAAACTTAAAAGCTGACTTTAAAGACATTAATGTTCTTGAAAATACAGAAATTAGAGATGGCATTAAGGTTTATAGTGACTGGCCAACGATACCACAGTTATATATTGGTAAAGAATTTATTGGTGGATGTGACATAGTTAAAGAAATGTTTGAAAACGGTGAGTTACAAAAAAAAATAGGAATTAATTAGTTTTTTTTAAAAACGCTCTTAACTTCTTGCTAAAATATTTTTTTATTATTGTTAAAAAAAATAATTTCTTCATATTTAAGTTTTGAATTTTTTCATCAATAACATAATTAATTTTTTCTTCCCAATATAGTTCCAAAACCATGCTTTCTCTAAAGTAACTGTCAATCATTTTACCTGTTGCTACTGACATAAACGGTTCCACTAATTGATTTCTTTTTGAAACAACAAGTTTGCTTGTCTGGTCATTAAAAACAAACCACCATATATGATCAGATTTATTTTCAAAAATTAAATTGTCTCCAAATCTAGTTGGTAATTCTATATATCCTTTTTTTGCGACTCTTTCTAATTCTTTTATAAAAAATTGAAAATCCTCAACATGCTCTATAACGTGACTTGCAATAACAAAATCAAATTCATTATCTTTGAAAGGTAATTTTTTATCAGTAATTTTAATAAATGTTTTTTTTGAATAAAAATTTGATAAATCCTGAATGTCTGCGATTACAGTAGCATTTTTATTTGCTGTAAATCCGCAACCTATATCTAACACTTTCCACTGTAAATTTTTTTGTATTAAATTGTTTACAATATTTAATGAGGTTCTTTTAATCAAACTGAAACTTCTATCTTGAGTAATATTCTATAACCAAATTAGGTTCCATAATTGCCGGATAAGGGACTTCAGAAAACTTGGGGACTCTTAAAAATTTTGCACTCTTATTTTTTTCATCCATCTGAATATATTCAGGAACTTCTCTTTCTTTGTTTACTAAAGAACCCACAATAACTAAAATTTCTTTTGATTTATCTTTTACTTCAATGGCATCTTCAACTTTAACTAGATAGCTCGGAATATTAACTTTTTTTCCATTAACTTTTATATGTCCATGGTTAATAAGTTGTCTAGCAGAAAAAACTGTTGTCGCAAACTTAGCTCTATAAATAACCGTGTCTAGTCTTCTTTCTAAAAAAGCAACTAAATTTTCAGAAGTATTTCCTTTTTGGTTCATTGCTTTACGATAAGTATTTCTGAATTGTCTTTCGTTCATATTACCATAATAAAATTTCATTTTTTGTTTTGCTTGAAGTTGAATACCGTAATCTGATGGTTTGCCTTTTCTGGATTTACCATGCTGTCCAGGACCATAATCTCTTGAGTTAAAAGGACTTTTCGGCCTTCCCCATAAATTTACTTTTAGTCGTCTATCAACTTTATGTTTAGATGCTAATCTTTTTGTCATATTTAATTATTTGTGAGTTATAAACTATGAAGCGCTTTTGTCAATTCAGCTTTTGTTGTTTAGGTCGTTTAAAGTAGTAAAAATTCCTAATAAAATACGTATTTCTTGTTCTGATAAATTTATTCTATGAAATATATTGTTAATATTTCTTATCATGCTTTGTCTCTTGTGGATTGGTTGTAAAAACCCCTTATTATCTAAACCTTTAATTATAAAGCTTAAAAACTTATTTATTTCTGCTTTAGATGCATTCACACTCTTATAAGTAGAAACAAATCCAATTTTTTTTTTATTAAAATATTGATATAACTGATAACAAAATAAAATTGCACTATGAGAAAGATTTAAAGAACTAAAGTTTTTATTTGTAGGTATAGTAACCAAATAGTCGGCATAACTTAACTCATCATTACTTAAACCTGAGGCTTCTGGGCCAAAAAGTATACCTATTTTTTTGTTTTTTTTAATTTTTTTAGTAAAATCTTTAATTGAAATTATTTTTTTATTTATTTTTCTAACTCGCGCAGTACTTGCAAATATTATATCTAAATTTCCAATAGATTTTTCTAATGAGTTATAAACTTTAGTTGTTTTTAAAATATTTTTTGCACCTACTGATGTGTCTATTGCTTTTTGGTTTGGCCAAACGCATCTGGGATTTACTATACGTAAATTCGGTATATTAAAATTTTTGAGAGCTCTAGCTGTAGATCCAATGTTTTCACCAAGTTGAGGTCGTACTAAAACAAAATAAGTATTTTTTAAACTCATTTATTATTTGCGGGAGCTTTATCTTTGTAAAGTTTATAATCTAGACTATCAACTAAAGCTTTAAAAGATGCTTCAATAATATTTGGTGAGACTCCTATTGTGAACCAACTTTTTCCTTCTCTGTCAGTACTTTCAATGGAAACTCTAGTTGTGGCATTAGTTCCTGTATTTAAAATTCTTACTTTATAATCTACAAGTTTTAAATCTTTCAAGTACTTTGCATATTTGCCAACATTTTCAACGTTTGCTCTAATTGCATTATCTAAAGCATTAACAGGTCCATTTCCTGTTCCTTCGCAAACGATTTCCTTTCCATCAACCAATATATGTGCCTTTGCTGTAGAATTAATTTTATTTGTTGAGTCTTTTTTTACAGACACGTCATATTTAGAAATAGTTAAATATTTTGGTATTTCATCTAAGAGTCGTCTTGCTAATAATTCAAATGATGCGTCTGCGCCATCATAACTATAACCAATAAACTCTCTATCTTTTACTTCCTCCAAAAGTTTTTTAATTTTGGGATCGTCTTCTTTAATATCTATCCCAATAGTTTTTAAACGAGATATTATATTTGATTTTCCTGCTTGGTCAGAGACAATAATATTTCTTGAGTTACCTACTTCTTCAGGATTTATATGTTCGTATGTTTTGGGATTTTTTTGAACAGCGGAAACATGTAGCCCTCCTTTGTGAGAAAATGCAGCTGCTCCAACATATGGTAAATGTTTATTAGGTTTTCTATTTAAAATTTCATCTAGAAGTCTTGAACATTGAGTTAAATTTTTAATATTATTTGGTTTAATATTAATTTCAAACTTAGAAGAAAAATCTTTTTTTAAAAAAAATGTTGGAATCAATGACATTAAATTTGCATTACCACACCTTTCACCAAGGCCATTTACTGTACCTTGTACTTGTCTCACCCCAACTAAAACTGCTGCTAAAGAGTTTGCTACAGCATTTCCAGTGTCGTTATGAGCATGAATTCCTAAATTTTTTCCTGGGATAACTTTAGAAACTTCAGTAACAATTTTAGTAACTTCATGTGGTAAAGTGCCACCGTTAGTATCACACAAAACTATCCATCGTGCTCCTTGATCAAAAGCTGCATTAAGACAAGTAATTGCATAGTCAGAGTTAGCCTTATATCCATCAAAGAAATGCTCGGCATCAAACATGAATTCTTTTTTATTTTTAATAAAATGTTTTGCACTCTCTCTGATATTTTCTAAATTTTCTTCATTGGATATTCCAAGAGCTACATCCACATGAAAGTCCCAAGATTTACCCACCAAACAAACTGATGAAGTATTAGAATTCATAAGAGCAGATAAACCTGGGTCATTATCAGCACTACGCCCAGTTTTTTTTGTCATTCCAAATGAAGTTAGTTTAGCATTCTTAAAACTATGTTTTTTTTGAAAAAACTCTGTGTCAGTTGGATTAGCTCCTGGCCATCCACCCTCAATATAATCTACACCGAGATTATCCAAAGCAACTGATATTTTTTCTTTATCATCCAAAGAAAAGTCTACTCCTTGAGTCTGTGCTCCATCTCGAAGTGTCGTATCAAATATATACAGTCTTTCTTTGCTCATTTAATTTTCCATGATGTTTTACCATCTTTATCTTCTATTAAAACTTCTTTTTCTAAAAGTTCATCTCTAATTATATCAGCTTCTTTATAATCCTTACGTTCTCTAGCTTTATTTCTTAATTCTATTTTTTTAAGAATATCCTTTTCAGAGATTAAAGATTTTTTTGTTTTGAAATCCAACCATTCTGTTTTTGTCTCATTTAGAATTCCAATAAAGTTACAAGCTGAAACGAATATTTTTTTATCATTATCATTACCATTGTTAGCTTTATCAAATAGCTTGTGAAGATTTGCTATATAACCAGGAGTATTCAAATCATCATATAAAGGTAAAAGCATGTCATCGGGAATTTTAGGTAGATTTTTTAAAGATATATAAACGGTATACCATTTTTCAATTGTGCTTTTGCAATCATTTAATAGTTTGTCATTCCATTCAAGTGGTTGTTTGTAATGTGCACTCATCAGAGCAAATCTTAAAACTTGTCCATTAATTTTATCTCTAAAATCTTTTATCTTTAAAATGTTTCCCTGTGATTTTGCCATTTTTTCATTAGACATTGTAATAAAAGCATTATGTACCCAATAATTTGCAAATACTTTAGTGTCATTTACACATCTTGATTGAGCTATTTCATTTTCATGATGTGGAAAAAGTAAATCAATTCCTCCTCCATGAATATCAAATTCTTTACCTAAAAAATTTTTTGACATAGCAGAACATTCTAAATGCCAACCAGGTCTTCCTTTGCCCCAAGGAGAGTCCCAGAAAGGCTCCTCTTTAATTGATGGCTTCCACAAAACAAAATCTTCTGCTTTTTTTTTATTTTTTGAAACCTCAACTCTTGATCCGGCAATTAAATCTTCTAATTTTTTATTAGATAATTTTCCATAATCATTAAATTTATTTACTTGAAAATAAACATGATCATTGTTTTCATAAGCAAAGCCTTTGGTAATAAGTTCAGAAATCATTTTAATCATTAAATCAATATGGTCAGTGGCTCTTGGTTGATTTGATGGTGTTTCACAATTTAAGAATTTACAATCTTCACTAAAACTTTTAATTATGTTTTTAGTTAAATCTGAAATAGAAGTATTATTTTCTTGTGCTGATTTAATTATTTTATCATCTACATCAGTAATATTTCTTACATAATTAACTGAAGCTTTACCATACTTGCATTTTAAAACTTTAAATAGAATATCAAAGATAACTAAAGGTCTTGCATTGCCTATGTGTGGGTCATCATAAACTGTAGGACCACATACATACATACCAATTTTCTGTTCATTTATAGGAATAAATTTTTCTTTTTTATTACTTAAATTGTTTGTTAAAAAAATATCTTTATTCATTATTCTAGAAATATACTTTAATTATAGATTTGTGAATCTATTTGATTAGTTTGGAATCTTGCATACTGGAATTGGCTCCATTTTATGCAAATTTAATTTTCTTATTTTATCGTATTTTTCACGATTTGGAGAATTTAGATCGTTCATTGCTTCTTCTAATTCACTGTACTTTAATCCCAATTGACCTTCATCTGTCCTGCCGTCGTCCCACAAACCATCAGTTGGTGCAGCATCTATTATTTCTTGTAATATTTTTAATTCTCTTCCTAATTCCCATATTTCAGTTTTATTACAATCGGCTATAGGGGATATATCGACTCCACCATCACCATATTTCGTATAAAAACCGACACCAAAATCTTCAACTTTATTTCCTGTTCCAACGACAATACCTTTGTTGGCAGCTGCTACTTGATAAAGAGTTGTCATTCTAAGCCTCGCTCTTGAGTTCGCCATACCATGTTCATCATTAAATTTTGATAAGTTGTCTTCAAAAGCTTTAAATAATTCATCTAGATTTATTAAATGAGCTTCAACATTTTTAAAATTTTTAATTAACCACTCTTGGTGCTTAAGACTTAAATCATGTTGTGAAGATTTTTGTTTTATAGGCATTGATAAAACAATAGTCTTTAAACCAGACATAGCACTTAAGGTGCTAGAAACAGAAGAGTCAATTCCACCAGAAATTCCAATTACTAATGATTTTGCCTTACTGGGCATATTATCAACATAGTTTTTGATCCAGTTACTTATAAAAAGTACTTTTTCAGAAGATTTCATAATTATAAACTTAAACAAAATTGTATTTAATACAATTGTTTAAGACGCCGCTTTAATATTATTTTTTGAATATTGTGAATTTTTCTTAATTTCATCAGAGATTAAGAATGCCAGTTCTAATGCTTGACTTGCGTTTAGTCTTGGATCGCAATGGGTATGATATCTGTGAGATAAATCTTTATCTGATATTTTTTGAGCACCCCCAGTGCATTCAGTAACATTTTGCCCAGTCATTTCAATATGAAGGCCGCCTGCAAAACTACCTTCTGACTGATGAACTGCAAAAACATTTTTAACTTCCTTAACTACATTATTAAAAGGTCTCGTTTTAAATCCTGTTGCTGATTTAATAGTATTACCATGCATTGGGTCACATGACCAAATAACATTTAACCCTTCTTTTTTAATAGTTCTAATTAATTTAGGTAAAAATTTTCCTACATTGTCGTGTCCAAATCTAGAAATTAATGTAATCTTTCCTTTTTCATTTTTTGGATTAATTACATTGCAAATTTTCACTATTTCTTCTGCTTTAGACGTGGGGCCACACTTAATTCCAATTGGATTTTTTATTCCTCTGCAAAATTCAACATGAGCACCATCAATTTGTCTTGTTCTGTCTCCTATCCAAACAAAATGAGCAGATGTATCATGGTATTCTCCTGTAGTTGAGTCTACTCTTGTCATCGATTCTTCAAATGGTAGTAAGAGCGCTTCATGAGAAGTCCAAAAATTTACTGTTTTTAATCTTCTATTAAAATCTGAATTAATTCCGCAAGCTTCCATGAAAGCTAGTGCGTCTGCAATTTTATCCTCAAGGTCTTTAAATTTTTTATCTTGCTTGCTTTTTTTTATAAATCCCAAGTTCCATGTATGAACCATTTTTAAATCTGCAAAACCACCATGGGAAAATGCTCTTATGAGATTCAAAGTAGATGCTGATTGAGAATAAGCTTTAAATAACCTTTTAGGGTCAGGCGTTCTTAGTCTTTCATTAAATTCAATGCCATTAATATTGTCACCTAAGTAGCTGGGTAGCTCTACACCATCTTTTATTTCAGTGTGAGCACTTCTGGGTTTTGAAAATTGTCCTGCAATTCTACCTAGCTTAACAACCGGTAATGAAGCAGAATAAGTGAGAACCAATGACATTTGTAACATTAGTTTAAAAGTGTCTCTAATATTGTCGGGATGAAATTCAGCAAAACTTTCTGCGCAGTCACCACCTTGAAGTAAAAATGCTTTTCCATCAACAACGTCTGCCAACTGTTGTTTTAAATGTCTTGTTTCACCTGCAAAAACTAAAGGAGGAAATGTTCTAATTTTCCCAAGAACCGTTTCCAATTCTTTTTTATTCGGATATTCCGGAATATGCTTTGCTGGATAATTCTTCCAGCTGTTTATTGTCCATTTTTTCATATTCAACTTAGAGTATATATAGTGTATAGAAAGAGAAAAACCAAGTTTGAATATATTATATAGCTAAAAAATGGCCGAATTTTCAAAAATTATAAGAGAAAATAACGAAAATATTTTAATAAAAAAATTTATAAAATTTTTTAAACGTTCTTTAAACACTGAGTTAAAAAGAGCAAAAAGATTCTCATTTGTTTTAACTGGAGGAAACAGTCCAATAAAATTATATAAACAAATCTCCAAAGATAAAAATATCAACTGGGATAAAATAGATTTTTTTATAGGAGACGAAAGATATGTTAATGAAAAATCTAAACACTCAAATATTAATAACTGTAAAAAATATCTTTTAAATAAGATTAAAATTTCTAAATCGCAAATATTTAAAATACCGACAGGTAGTAAATCTGTTAAAAAAGATTCTGTTAACTATGAAAAAATTTTAAAAAAATATTTTAAAAATAAAAAAATTAGTTTTAGCTTAATATTATTAGGGATTGGTGACGATGGGCATATAGCTTCACTTTTTAGCGATAATATTAGAATAAAAAATAACGAGAATGTAAGCTATGTTAAAAGAAAAGATTTTAATAGAATTACCTTAACCATAAAATCGATAAATAATAGTAAACTAATATTTTTATGGGCTCCAAATAAAATTAAAAATAAAATTGTTAAAAAAATACAACTTGATAAAATAAAAAAATACCCAGCCTCTTATTTAAGGAAAAGAAATAATCTTCTATTCTACAGTAACTGATTTAGCTAAATTTCTTGGTTTATCTATATCTAGATTTTTTAATGACGCGATATGATAGGCTAAAAGCTGAAGTGGTATAGTTATCAAAAAAGTAGTTAATTGATTGTCTGTCTTTGGAACTTCTATTGAAAATCTTATATTTTCGCTTATTATATTATTTTCTTCATTTGTTATTAATAATACTTTTGCACCGCGCGCTATAACTTCCTGCATATTTGAAATTGTTTTTTCGTAGTATCTGTCTTGTGGAGCTAAAATAACTACAGGTAAACCTTCTTCAATTAATGCTAATGGTCCATGTTTCATTTCACCAGCCGGATAACCTTCTGCATGTAAATAGGATAATTCTTTAAGTTTTAAAGCTCCCTCTAACGCTATAGGAAATGACGGTCCTCTTCCCAGAAAAATGAAACCTTTTGAGAGATATACATCTTTTGCGATTATTTTGATTTTAGATTCACATTTTAATGTTTTATTAATTAAATCTGGAAGTTTTTTAATATTTGAAATTTTTGTAATGTACTCTGCTTTAGGTATTTCATTTCTAATTTTGGAAATTTTTAAAGCCAATATATAAAGGACTAGCATTTGACCGATAAAAGCTTTGGTTGAGGCAACTCCTATTTCTGGTCCAGCATGAATAGGTAAAATAAAATCGGATGATCTTGCTATAGAACTCTCAACTGCATTAACTACTGAACAGGTTTTAACTTCATTTTTTTTGCATAAATCTAAAGCAGCAAAAGTGTCAGCTGTCTCACCTGATTGTGATACAAAAATATATAAATTTTTTTTACTAAATTTAATTTTTCTATACCTAAACTCTGAGGCCACATCTGTTTCAATTTCTATGCTTGTAAGCTCTTCAAACCAATGTTTTGCTGCAAGACAAGCGTGATAAGCGGTTCCACAACCAATGATAACTATTTTGTCAATATTTTTTGGTTCTATTGGAAAATTATATAAATTTATATCTTTTTTTAAATGGTTAACATATTCTTTTATGCATACTTTGGTGGAAAACTTTTGCTCATTAATTTCTTTTGACATAAAATCTTTGAAGTCACCTTTATCTGCAGTTTGTTTATCACTTGAAAGGGTTTGAATTCGTTTATTTATTTTCATACCATTTTTATTATAAAAAATTATTTTATCATTTGACAAAATACAAACATCTCCGTCATCTAAATATGTTATTTTATTTGTCATAGATTTGAGAGCATATGAGTCTGAGCCAAGAAAGTTTTCATTATGTCCATAACCAACAGCTAAAGGACTCCCTCTTCTGGCTCCCACAATAATATTATTGTGTTTTTTAAAAAGAATACCCAGTGCAAAACTTCCAATAAGCTTTTCTAGTGTTTTGTTAATTGCCAAAACTAGGTCAAATTTCTTTAAAAAATCTGTCAGCAAAATTGTTATTACTTCTGTGTCTGTTTGCGATTTAAATTTATAACCCGTTTTTTCTAAGTTTTTTTTTAATATAGTAGAATTTTCTATGATACCATTATGAACAACCGAAACTTCCTCAGATGAATGAGGGTGAGCATTTATTTTACTTGGAGCTCCATGAGTTGCCCATCTGACATGACCTATTCCTAAATTTCCTAATGAAGGAGTTTTAAAAATAATTTTTTCAAGAGCAGCAACTCTACCTGTGCATTTTTTTTCATCAATCTCTCCATTTGAAATTGTTGCAATGCCAGCAGAATCATAACCTCTATATTCAAGTTTTTTTAAAGATTCAATTATATTTGAGCTTACTTGTTTATTGCTTGCTATGCCTATTATTCCACACATTATTTTTTTCTATAATTTTTAATTTCAATTTGGTTTGACCTGGTCAAAGCTAAAGATTTATCTCTAACGTTTTTTGTTATTGAAGAGCCCGCTCCTATAATTGATTTTTTTCCAACTTTAACAGGAGCTACCAAAGAAGTATTAGAACCTATAAAAGCTCCATCTAAAATTTTTGTCTTATGTTTGTTTTTTCCATCATAATTACAAGTAATGGTACCTGCTCCAATGTTAACGCTCTTTCCAATAAAAGAATCTCCAATGTATGATAAGTGATTAATTTTTGAATTCTTTCCAACTTTACTTTTTTTAATTTCGACGAAATTACCAACTCTCACGCCCTTAGATAAATGTGCCCCTGGTCTTAATCTTGAAAATGGACCAACATTGACATCAGATTCTAAAGTTGCGTTTTCAATATGTGTAAATGATAAAATTTCTACATTGTTTCCAATTTTTGTTTTTTTTCCAATTACAACATAAGGGTTTATCACTACATTTTTTCCAAATTTAGTATCTTTGGATAAAAATACTGTTTCTGGTGCTTTTAATACAACACCCATTTTCATTGCTTTATTTCTTAGCTTTTCTTGATTTATTTTTTCTGAAATAGCAATATCTTTTTTGTTTATTTGCTTCATGCATATATTTCTTTATATTAATATAGATTTTTTAATAACTCACAAAATATTTCTTTATAATACTAAATTATATGACTCATAAGTTAACAATATTATTTGATTTAGATGGAACACTAGTAGACACAGCTCCAGATCTGGTGATTGCACACAATCATGTTATGAAAAAATTTGGCTTTCCGACAAAACCACCAAATGAAATTAAAGCATTAGTGGGTATGGGAGCTGGAACAATGATGGGTAAAACTTTATGGAATTACGCAAAAGATGAATTAAAAAACATTAAAGAAAAGGATATGAAAAATAAAATGGTAAAAGAGTTTATAAAATTTTATGGAAATAATATTTTAGTTGAAAGTAAATTAATTTCAGGAGCAAAAGATTTTTTAGTTTGGTGTAAAAAAAATAAAATCTCTATGGGTGTTTGTACTAACAAACAAGAACATCTTGCAATAGATCTTTTAAAAAAAATTGGAATAGCGCATTTTTTTGAATACGTTGCTGGAAGTAATACTTTTGATTGGTGCAAACCCGATTCTAGACATCTTACTAATGTAGTTGAAATTTTGAATGGAGATATCAAAAAAACAATTATGGTTGGTGATAGTGAAGTAGATGGTAAATCTGCTGAAAATGCATCCATGCCTTTTATTTTATTAGAAGACGGTTATACTGATGTTAAAATTTCTGACATTAAATACAATCACTTAATAAAAGATTTTATTGGTTTGGAAAAAATAATAAAAAACTATTTATGATTGAGTTAAAACTTTTTTTAGCTCTTGTTAGTTATTATTTTGTTATGTTTGCCACGCCAGGACCAAATAATGCTATGTTAACTGCCTCTGGCATTAAGTTTGGTTTTAAGAAAACTTTACCTCATCTCGTTGGAATACCATTTGGTCACACAATTCAAATTACATTAGTATGTTTTGGTTTGGGCAGTTTATTTCAAAAATACCCATTAATTCAATTTTATTTAAAATGGGTTTGTTTTGCCTATTTAATTTTTTTGGGCTGGAAAATCCTAGGATCTTTTTCGAATGGAAAAAAAGAAAGCGGCAGACCTTTAAAGCTTTATGAAGCTGCGCTTTTTCAATTCATCAACCCTAAAGCTTGGGTTGTAGCCTTAACGGCTGCTACTGCTTTTTTTCCAAATGAAGAAAATTTTTTAACAGCTACAATGTTTGTTGCTATTACTGCACCAATTATTTGTTTTCCTTCAATATGTTTGTGGGCATTATTTGGATCTTCAATAAAATCTATTATTAAAAACGTTAAAGTTAAAAAAATTATTGAGTACTTATTAGCTGTATTATTGTTACTAACTGCTGTTATAATAGTTATTGAATAAAACATGATGCTATGCACTTTACTAAAAAAAATCACTTAAAAAAAAGAGAAGATTTAAAAAAAAAACTTAAAAAAAATAAATTACTAAAATTTCCTGGAGCTTATAATCCTTTAACTGCGAAACTTATTGCTGAAATAAATTTTGATGGAATTTATATCTCTGGAGGTGTCATGGCTAACGATTTAGGCGTCCCTGATATTGGATTAACAACATTAAAAGAAGTTAGTTATAGAGCAAATCAAATATCAAGAGTTACTGACTTACCTTCTATTGTAGATGCAGATACTGGTTTTGGTGATTGCTCAAAGACAATTGAAACTTTTGAATATTTGGGACTCACCGGATGCCATATAGAAGATCAAATAGATCAAAAACGATGTGGTCATTTAGATAATAAAGAAATTATTTCATTAAAGGAGATGGTAAAAAAAATTAACATGGCCGTAAAAGCAAAAAAAGATAAAAATTTTCTAATCATTGCTAGAACTGATGCCAATGCCATTGAAGGAATAGAAAAAACTATTGAGCGTATTAAAGCTTATGAAGGTGCTGGAGCGGACGTCATATTTCCAGAAGCAATGAAAGACGAAAAAGAGTTTGAGAAAGTTAGAAAAAGTTCAAAAATAAGCCTACTTGCCAATATGACGGAATTTGGAAAATCTAAAATATTAACCGACAAAGAGCTAGAAAATCTTGGTTATCAAATAGTAATATACCCCGTAACTACACAAAGATTAGCTATGAAAAATGTTGAAGATGGATTGCGAGCTATTATGAGGGATGGACACCAAAATAATATTATAGATAAAATGCAAACACGTAAAAGATTATATGAATTGGTTGAATACAAAAAGTACAATACATTAGACAAAAAAATTACTGATTTTAAAACCGATGGGCACGAGTAAATTATGAATGATAATATAAAAAAAGGATTACATGGAATTATTGTAGACGAAACGACTATTTCACAAGTAATGCCAGGTATAAATTCTTTAACTTATAGGGGTTATGCAGTTCAAGATCTTTGTGAAAAATGTAGTTTTGAAGAAGTTGCTTATCTTATTTTAAATAAAGAATTACCAAATAAACTTCAACTAAAAAAGTTTAATAAAAAATTAGAAGATAATAGAAATATTTCTACTAACATGAGGAAAACATTAAAACATATGCCTAAAAAAGCTCATCCAATGGATGTTGCTAGAACAGTAGTCAGCATGATGGGCCTTGAAGATAAAGAATCCAGCAACAATTCGCCAGAGTCAAATATGCAGAAAGCAATCAGAATATTTGCAAAAACACCTACTGCGCTAGCTATCTTTTTTAGAGCTAGAAAAGGCAAAAAGATTTTATCCCCTAAAAAAGGTTTGGGTTTTTCTGAAAACTTTTTTTACATGTGTTTTGGAAAAGTGCCCAGCAAAGAGATTGTTAAAGCTTTTGATGTATCATTAATTTTATATGCAGAACACAGTTTTAATGTTTCTACTTTCACGGCCAGAACTATCACAAGTAGTTTGTCAGATATTCATAGTGCTATTACTGGTGCCATTGGCAGTTTAAAAGGACCCTTGCATGGGGGAGCAAATGAAGAAGTGATGTACATGATAAATAAAATTAAAAAACCTGAAAATTCTTTAAAGTGGATAAATAAAGCGCTTGATAACAAAGATGTAATAATGGGATTTGGCCATAGGGTTTATAAAAAAGGTGACTCACGAGTTCCAACTATGGAACAATATTTTAAAAAAGTTTCTAAAATAAAAAATGACAAAAAATTACTAAAAATTTATGAAACGGTTAAAAGTATTATGATTAAGAGAAAGCATATTCATCCAAATGTAGATTATCCGACGGGACCAACTTATCATTTAATGGGCTTTGATACAGACTTTTTTACACCAATATTTGTGTTATCAAGAATAACAGGATGGTCAGCACATATAATGGAGCAACACGCTTCTAATAAATTGATTAGACCGCTTTCCAAATATAGTGGTGAAGATTATCGTAAAGTGCCCCTCCTAAACAAAAGATAATATTATTATTTTTAAATTTATTTAAGTTGCGCTTTTAGTGATTTTAGCAAACCTGCAGTGTAAACTTTTTAAATGAGAATTATTAAGAAAAATGTATTCATCTATTGCTTTTTTTGCAGCGGAGCATATGTCAAATCGTAATCATCACAAAGTATAACTCTATTATTTTTTATATTTGATATTATTTATCAACTGAACGCTTCGGACCAATTTCCTTTTGTAGAAGCTTTAGAATATTCAGTTGCTCTGCCTTCAAAGAAGTTCATGTGTTCGACGGCATTTAACATCGTGTCTAACCAAGTCAATGGATTTTTATCAACTTTATAAATGGGCTCAAGTCCAAGTTGTACTAATCTTCTATTCCCTATCCAGCGAATATACTGTTTAACTTCTTCAGGTGTTAGACCTTTAATAGGTCCCATCTCAAAAGCCAAATTAATAAAAGCGTCTTCATGAGAAATAATTGTTCTGCAAGCTTCATAGATTTCTTTTTTTAATTGTGGTGTCCAAATTTTTGGGTTTTCATCAATAAAAGTTCTAAATAATTTGATCATAGAATTGCAGTGCAAAGTTTCATCACGTACAGACCAAGTTACAATTTGACCCATACCTTTCATTTTGTTTTGTCTTGGAAAATTTAGCAAAATTGCAAAGCTAGCAAATAATTGTAATCCTTCTGTAAAAGCACTGAATACCGCGATTGTTTTTGCAATGTCGTGGTTTGATTTTACATCAAAGCTTTGCATATAATCATATTTGTCTTTCATTGCCTTGTATTTCATAAAAGCTGAATACTCGGATTCCGGCATTCCAATGGTATCTAATAAATGTGAATAGGCAGCTATATGAACGGTCTCCATAGATGCAAAAGCGGACATCATCATTAAAGTTTCGGTAGGTTTAAAAACATTCATGTAGTGTCTTATATAGCAATTGCTGACCTCAACATCTGCTTGAGTAAAAAATCTAAATATTTGGGTCAGTAAGTTTTTTTCTGGTGCACTTAAATTTTTTTGCCAATCTCTAACATCATCACCTAAAGGCACTTCTTCTGGTAACCAGTGTATTCTTTGTTGTGTTAGCCAAGCATCATAACACCAAGGATATCTAAAAGGTTTATAGACTGGACTTCCAGTCAGCAATCCTGACTTTTTAGTAATAATTTTATTTTCTTTTTTTATTTCGCTTACTGGCATGACAGGCACTCTTCATAATCTTTGCTTTCTTTCGAATCATTTTTTGTCACATTTGTTGACAAATTATTATTAACATTTTCTGCTCTTTGTATTGATTTAGATCTACAGTAATACAAGCTTTTCAAACCTTTTTTCCATGCTTGGAAATGGATTTGGTGTAAGTCTTTTTTATGAACATCAGCAGGTAAGAAAATATTAATAGATTGTGCTTGAGAAATATAAGGTGTTCTATCTGCACCAAGTTCTACAATCCATCTTTGATCTAACTCAAAAGCAGTTTTAAATACATCTTTTTCATTTTGAGTTAAAAAATCTAAATGATCAACTGATCCTTGGTTAGTTGTAATAGATGACCAAACTTCCTGATTGTCTTTTTCATATTTTTCTAAAACTTTTTTTAAATACCTGTTCCTAACATTGTATGATCCGGACAGTGTTTTGTGTGTGTAGCTATTTGCAGCAACAGGCTCAACACCAGGAGAAGCACCTCCACAAATTATTGAAATTGATGCTGTTGGTGCTATAGCAGTTTTGTTTGAAAATCTTTCATTAAATCCATACTCTTTTGCATCAGGACAAGCGCCTCTTTCCTCAGATAATTTTTTAGAAGCTTCATCCGTGGTTTTTTTAATGTATTTAAAAATTTTATTATTCCATGTCTTGCTCATAACCGATTCTAAAGGTATTGAGTTTTGTTGTAAAAATGAATGGAAGCCCATTACACCAAGTCCAACACTTCTTTCTCTCATGGCTGCGTACTTTGCGTGTTTGAAAGAGTCTGGCGCTCTATTAATAAAATCGGTTAAAACATTATCCAAAAACCTCATAACATCTTCAATAAAATTCGGTTCATCTTTCCATTCGTCGTATGTTTCTAAATTTAAAGATGACAAACAGCAAACAGCAGTTCTTTCATTGCCTTCTTTATCTATACCTGTTGGTAAAGTAATTTCACTGCAAAGATTTGATGTTTTTACATTTAGTCCTGCTAACTTATGATGTTGTGGTATAAGTCTATTTACCGTATCTATAAAAATAATATAGGGCTCTCCCGTCTCTACTCTCGCTGTCAACAGTCTTATCCAAAGGTTTCTTGCTGATATAGTTGATTGTACAATTCCATCTTTTGGACTTTTTAAAGCCCATTGAGAATTTGTTTCTACGGCCCTCATAAAAGCATCGCTCACTAAAATACCATGATGTAGATTTAATGCTTTTCTATTTGGGTCTCCACCTGTTGGTCTTCTCATTTCAATAAATTCTTCAATTTCCGGATGGTCTATCGGAAGGTAGCAAGCTGCCGATCCTCTTCTTAAAGAACCTTGACTGATTGCCATGGTTAAAGAATCCATAACTTTAATAAATGGAATAATTCCAGATGTTTTACCAACTCTACCTATTTTTTCACCAATAGATCTAAGGTTTCCCCAATAACTTCCTATACCTCCACCTTTCGCAGCAAGCCAAACATTTTCGTTCCACAGATCCAAAATTCCATTTAGGCTATCTCCCGCTTCATTTAAAAAACAAGAAATGGGTAAGCCTCTTTCGGTTCCACCGTTAGATAAAACTGGCGTTGCGGGCATAAACCATAAATTACTTATATAGTTATAAAGTCTTTGTGCATGCAAATTATCATCTGCATATATGCTGGCAACACGTGCAAATAAATCTTGGTAAGATTCATTTTGCCCTAAATATCTGTCGCTTAAAGTAGCTTTACCAAAATCAGTTAACTTCGAATCTTTTGATCTGTCTATTTTGATTGTAATACCCTTGTCGTTTTGAAAAAGCTCAGTTTGCGATGTTAAAGAAAACAAATCAGGTTTTTTATCAGTATTTGTGACGCTGGATGAGAAACTTTCTTTTGGGTTAATTTTCCCGACAGCTTTCTCGAGAGCTAAAGATAAGTTTTTATTCATAATTCTTTTATTTAGTTAATGTTTTATGTAAAAACAACTATATGTTGTGTACACTTTGACTAGATATACCACATGTTTATGCAAATCAATAGAACATTATAGGAACATAAACATAATAGCAAGGATAAAAATTAAATGCTGATAAAATATCAAAAATATTAGATAAGAAACAATGTCAAAGTTAACAGAAATTAATATAAGTCCTTTAGGATTTAGAGAATACGACGCTAGATGGATATACGAAAAAGATATTAATCAATTAGGAATAGATAATCTAGGCAAGGGTTTGGGTACACAGATTATCAGGCATACGAAAAAAAAAAATCCAAGGGTTATTCTGGGACACGATTATAGATCCTATAGTGAAGAAATTAAATCAGCTTTAAAAAGAGGCTTAATTTCTACTGGGTGTTTTGTAGAAGATATAGGTTTATCTTTATCACCAACAGTTTATTTTGCTCAATTCAATTTAAATGCAGATGCAGTGGCAATGGTTACAGCAAGCCATAATGAAAATGGTTGGACTGGTGTTAAAATGGGAATACAAAAAGGTTTAACACATGGACCGAATGAAATGCAAGAGTTAAAAGATATTACTTTAAACAAAGATTTTATAACAGGGAAAGGAAATGAAAAAAAAATAAATAATTTTCAAAAAATATATAAAGAGGATTTAATAAATAAAAATAAAATTAATAAAAAAATAAAAGCTGTTGTTGCTTGTGGCAATGGTACAGCGGGAATATTTGCTCCAGAGATTTTAAAAGGCATTGGATGTGAAGTAATAGAGCTTGATTGTAAATTAGATTGGACCTTTCCAAAATATAATCCAAACCCTGAAGATCTTAAAATGTTACGCGCTATTAGTAAAGCCGTGAAAGAAAATAAAGCAGATATTGGTTTTGGTTTTGATGGAGATGGAGACCGTGTAGGTGTCATTGACGATAAAGGTAATGAGATATTTTCAGATAAAATAGGATTATTAATTGCAAGAAATTTATCAACCAAACATAACGGATCAAAATTTGTAGTAGATGTAAAATCTACCGGTTTATATGCAAAAGATAAAGTTCTTTTAAAAAATAATTGTAAAACAATTTATTGGAAAACTGGACACTCGCACATTAAAAGAAAAGTTAATTCTGAAAAAGCTTTAGCGGGATTTGAAAAAAGTGGTCATTTCTTTTTTAATAAACCATTAGGATATGGTTATGATGATGGAATAAATTCAGCAATTCATGTTTGTCATTTATTAAATAATCAAAATAAAAAAATTAATGAAATAATAAATGAACTACCTATTACATACCAAACTCCTACTATGGCACCATTTTGCAAAGACGAGGAAAAATATCAAGTTGTAGATGATTTAGTTAAACAAGTTGAAAAAATTAAAAATAATAAAACTAAAATTGATGATCAGATAATCGTAGAAATACTAACTGTTAATGGAGTAAGATTTTCATTTGAAGATGGTTCGTGGGGACTTATAAGAGCGTCATCGAATAAACCTTCATTAGTAGTAGTTACGGAAAGTCCCACCTCAGATACCAGAAAGAAAAAAATATTTGATTTCATTGATAATTTGCTACAAAAAACTGGAAAAGTTGGCGAATACGATCAAAAAATTTAAATTTGGAAATAACGATATAAGAATATAGATCCAACAAAAAATAAAAATATTCCAAATAATTTTGTTACATTTTTTTTGTTGATTTTATGAACGGTGTTTGCCCCTATTCTAGCCATAACAGTTGTTATTGGTATAAATATTAAAAAAGCTGGAATATTAATGAAACTAATGCTTAGTGGTAAGTTAACCTTCAAGACTAAACCTGAGGTTAAAAAACCTATCGCTCCAAATACTGCTATTATAAAACCAATAGCTGCAGCACTTCCAATTGCTCTATTAATTGAATAGCCAAAATATTTTAATATGGGAACGTTCATAACGGCTCCTCCTATTCCCATAGGAGCAGAAATAAAGCCTGAAATAAAGCCAAATATAATTCTGGGTAGCATGGTAAAATTAATTTTAATATCTTCGGCTTTGTCTTTAAGAAATAAAAGATAGATTCCAAGAAGATAGACGATAATAGAAAAAAATAAAACTAGAGATTTTGTTTCCAAAAAGGTAGCAAAAATTGTGCCGGATATAACTCCTGATATTACAAAAATTCCATAGGATTTTATTATTTTAAAATCAACTGAGCTATGTTTATTGTGAGTGAAGACAGAAACAAAAGAAGTTGGTATAATAATTGCAAAGGAAGTTCCTACGGCAAGGTGCATAACATACATTTTATCTACATCTAGAGCTTCAAATATAAAAAATAAAAAAGGAACAGTAATTAGACCTCCACCAATTCCAAATAAGCCAGCAAAAAAACCTACTGGTATAGCGGTAATTATCATAAGCAAAATAAAATAAGAATACTCGCTTGATAATATAATATTAATCATGAATTTTTTGATTAGCTTTTTCGTTATTTTGGGCGATTGTCATAATGTGTTTTGACTTTTGAAAATCCGAATCTCTTGCCATCATATTGTCGCTTAAATATCTTTTCCATTTCTTTGAACCTGCTTGCCCGTGATACAAACCTACAGTATGTCTCATGACATGATTTACCTTAGTTCCAAGTTTAACTTCTTTTTCAAGATACTCAATTAACTTTTCAGCAATTGACTCTCTAGTTGGCGTTTTTTTTGTACCAAATATTTCTTTTTCTACGTCAACTAAAAAATAAGGATTTTGATATATCGCTCTTCCAATCATAACGCCATCACATAACTTTAAGTGTTTTTTAATCTCTTCAGTGTTAGTAATTCCACCATTTATAATTATTTCTAAGTCTGGATTTTTTTTTTTAATATTATAAACCATTTCATAATTTAACTTTGGAATATTTAAATTTTGCTTTGGTGACAAGCCTTTAAGCATTGCTTTACGAGCATGAAGTATGAATGTATTACACCCTGCCATCTTCATTTTAAAAATAAAATTATTTAAATAATCAAAATCTTCAGTGTCATCAAAACCAATTCTTGTCTTGGCAGTAACTGGAATGTTGCAAGAATTTACCATTGAATCAATACAATCTGAAACTAAATCGGGTTCTTTCATTAGGCAGGCTCCAAACATATTTTGTTGCACCTTCTTGCTTGGGCATCCTAAATTAATATTAATTTCATCATATCCCATATCCTCGGCTATTTTCGCCACTTCAGAAAGTTCCTTTTTATCTGAACCTCCAACTTGTAAAGCCAATGGTTTTTCTTCTAAACTAAATGATAAAATTTTATCTCTATCACCATGTATTGCTGCTTTTGTTGCAACCATTTCTGTATAAAGCATTACGTTTTTACTTATTAATCGTAAAAAAAAACGGTCGTGTCTATCTGTGCAGTCCATCATAGGTGCGACTGAAATTTTTCTTAACATAATAAAAGGTTATTTTTTATTTTACTACTTTGACTTGCTGTCTTCGGAGATTTTTTCTTCTTCAATTGGTGCCTCAGATTCAACGCTCTCATTATCTTGTGTCGCTAAATCAATCTTAACGTTTTCTGACATTCTTTTTGCTCTTTTAGAAGGAAGTATTGCTGTGCCACTTTTTGAAATTTCACCTTTATAGATTTTATCGAAGTCGTCTTCTTGAATAATTTCTTCATCTTCTACTTCTGAAGCTTTGCTTTCTTGATGTTTTCTTAGTTTATCAATCCCAAAATCTTCTAACGTTTTTATAGAAACTTTCCCTTCAGCTATTTCCCGAAGTGCTATTACTGTATTCTTATCATCGTCTTTAGGAACTAACATTGGATTACCAGAATTAAGCTGTGATGTTCTTTCTTTAGCAAGCATAACCAGTTCATACTGACTATCAATTCTTTTCAAACAATCTTCTACTGTAATTCTCGCCATAAGATGAGCAATAAATAAAGAAAAGTAATGGTAAAATCAAGTTTTATTTAACTAAAACAGGCTCAATTTTTCCTTTAAAAATAATAATTAAAATATTTGCAGTTATTATGTATAAAAAACTTAACATGGCTATAAACTCAATAGAATAACCAAAATCAATAATTGCACCAAATACCGCTGTGCCAAAAGCGGTAGAAAAGACCATCATTGAAGTTGTTAGAGCTTTAATTGAACCAATATATTTTACACCATAAATTTCTGCCCAAGTTGAAGATCCCAAGACATTAGCCATACCATTTGAGATTCCCATTAAACCAAACACAAAATACGAAATAAAATATCTATCAAAGGAAAATAAAATAATCATAGCAAATAAAGAAGGTATATTCATAATGAGTATAAGTTTTCTACTTGTAAACTTATCAACCAGTGGTCCGGTAATGAATAAGGTTCCTACTGACAAAATTGCATAAAACATAAATGATTTTGCTATTACAAAATCTCCCCATCCCTTTGATTCAAGGATAAATGATTGATAAACGAAAACACCAGTATTGATTGTAGGCAAAGCTAACATCACTAATGAAATTATGTAAAATTTAGAATCTAACAAAACTTCTTTTCTTGTCCAATTTTTAATATTATTTTTTTTTAATCTTTCATTTTTTTCTTCACGAGAAGATAGTTTAATTTTTTTAACCGTTAAAAAAGACAAAATAGGTAAAAACAAAATTATTAAAAATGCAATTGATATCCAAATATCTCGCCACGAATAAATAGAAAGAAAAAAAACAATAGTAATAGGCATAATAAATTCAGCAGCTGAGAGACCTAACCACGTAGCGCTAAGAGCTTTTCCCCTATTTAAGCTAAAATACCTTGAAACACTTGTCGTTGCAGTATGGGACATTAGACCTTGTCCAGAAAGTCTTAAAAAGAAAATTCCAGCTACTAATAAATAAATATTGCTTACAAATGAAAACAAAATAGATGAAAAAAATAACAGTAAAATAACAAAAAAAGAAAATTTTATTAATTTAAAATCATCAATCTTTTTTCCAATCCAGATCAAAGAAAAGCCGCTTATTAATGTGGCTATGGCATAAATTGTGCCGAATTGTCCGTGAGTTATATTTAAATCTGCTCTAATGTTTGAGTTAAATAACCCTATAAAAAAACTCTGTCCAAAACTTGAAAAAAATGTAAATATAAATCCGAAAATAATTATTTTAATACTTAGTTTAATATTTAACATTTAAAATTTTATGAGTTGCAAAGTTTCTTTCATTGGTCTTGGTGTAATGGGTTATCCTATGGCTGGATATATATCAAAAGCAGGACACAATGTAACCATTTATAATAGAACGGTTTCTAAAGCTGATAAGTGGCTTTCAGAGCACAAAGGGAAGAAGGCCGATACTCCCGCAAAAGCTGCTGATGGAGCAGAATATATATTCACATGTGTAGGCAATGACAATGATTTAAGGGAAGTAACATTTGGAGACCATGGTATTTTCAAAGCAATGAAAAAAAATGCTATATACATTGATAACACTACTGCTTCAGCAACTATTGCAAGAGAAATTTATGATTATTCAAAAAAAAAAGGGTTTGGTTTTTTAGATGCGCCAGTATCAGGTGGACAAGCTGGGGCTGAGAACGGGGCTTTAACTGTAATGATTGGTGGTGATAAGAAACATTTTGATAAAGCTAAAGATAAAATTGAGTGCTACAGCAAAAAAATGAAACTGCTTGGTGGTGCAGGATCTGGACAGCTTGCTAAGATGGTAAATCAAATTTGTATTGCAGGCTTGGTGCAAGGATTATCAGAAGGAATTAATTTTGGAATGAAAGCTGGTTTGAATATGGAAGACGTCATTGAAGTAATTTCTAAAGGTGCTGCGCAGTCTTGGCAAATGGATAATAGATACAAAACAATGATTGCAGACAAGTTTGATTTTGGTTTTGCTGTTGATTGGATGAGAAAAGATTTAAAAATTGCACTAGAAGAAGCTAAAAAAAACAACTCTTTATTACCGGTTACGGAAATAGTTGACAAATACTACGGTGAAGTTCAGGAAATGGGTGGTAATAGGTGGGATACTTCAAGTCTTGTAAAAAGATTTAGAAAAAAGTAAGTGCAAATAAATAAACCTGACTACTACAACGATCTCGATGAAATTTATTTAAAAACTTGGGACCTTTTAGAAAATGGTCTAGCAAATAGAGATTCTCCATTTCATATACCTGTATTTATAAATGGTAATCAAAATATATTTGATGGGAGAATAGTTGTATTAAGAGGAATAGATCAAAAAGAAAAAAAAATATGGTTTCATAGTGACATTAGATCAAACAAAGTAAAAATTATTAAGGCAAATTCACCAGCCAGTTTGCTATTTTATGATAGGAGCCAAAAAATCCAATTAAGAATCTGCGGTTTTGCAAAAATTAATTACAAGAATGACACAACTAAAAAATCATGGAAAAAGACCGTTCATATGAGCAGACAATGTTATTTAGGTGATGAGGCACCTGGTTCTGATACTTTAAAACCTACTTCAGGGTTAACTGCTGTTTTTGATAATTCAGAATATACAATTGAAGAAAGTGAAATTGGTTATGAAAATTTTTGTGTTATTGAAACTTTTATCAAATCAATAGAATGGTTATATTTAGCTGCCAAAGGTCATAGACGTGCTTATTTTAATTTAGATAAAAATAAGATTGAAAAAAAATGGTTAATTCCTTAATAGGCTGGATATTAAATTAAATTTAATCTATAAACAAAATATGGCTGTGTCTTCATCAATATGTAACTTTGGAGAAAAATCTCATGACTTCAGTCTTCAATCTACCGATGGTAAATTGGTAAACTTAAATGACGTAAAAGGAGAAAATGGTTATTTAATAACATTTATTTGTAACCACTGCCCGTACGTCAAAGCAATTATAAAGTTTCTGGTAAATGACGTTAAGTATCTTGAGGGCATTGGTATAAAATCAGTAGCTATAATGTCAAATGATACAAAAAACTACCCAGAAGACTCTTTCGAAAATATGAAAAAATTCGCAAAAGAATATAATTTTTCATTTCCTTATCTGTATGACGAAAGTCAACAAGTGGCAAAAAAATATGAAGCAGTTTGTACGCCTGATTTTTTTGGTTATAACAAAAAATCAGAATTACAATATAGAGGTAGAATTTTAGATGCTAGAAAGCTAGAACCAATACGTACTGGCGAGACTGAACTAAGAAAAGCAATGAAATCAATTGCTGAAAATGGAAATGGTCCTGAAGAACAAATCCCAAGCATGGGTTGTGGCATAAAGTGGTTTAAATAATGTTTCTTATAGCGACAAGAAATTTTCCACCCGATATCGGTGGCATACAAAGCTTAATGGGTGGATTGGCAGAAGGTCTTTTAAACCATGGTCCTGTTGAAGTCTTTGCAGATGAATTTAAAAATTCGGATTCTTTTGACTCAGAATCTCAAATGAAAATAAAAAGAATAAAAGGAATTAAGCTTTTTAAAAAATA
>CAJQSJ010000036.1 GCA_905612535.1 uncultured Pelagibacteraceae bacterium
ATAAGCCAATGGGTAGTTGTCCTTTTAATTTATCTGCTATTCCTAAGACTGCACATTCTGCAACATCTTGATGTTCTGCTAAAACTTCTTCCATAGCACCTGTTGACAATCTGTGGCCCGCAACATTAATAATGTCATCAGTTCGTGACATAATCCAAACGTAACCATCTTCATCAATATGTCCCGCATCATAAGTTTGATAGTAACCGGGATAGTTTGACATATAAGTTTCTTTATATTTTTCGTCGGCTCCCCACAGTGTTGGAAAAGTTCCTGGAGGAAGAGGAAGCTTAACTACTACATCTCCCATTTCGTTTGGTTTAGCTTGTTTACCATCGCTTTTTAATACTTGCACATCATAACCTGGCACAGGTTTGCATGCTGATCCGTATTTTGTTTTTTCTAGCCCTAAGCCAGTACAGTTTGCACTTATTGCCCAACTTGTTTCTGTCTGCCACCAGTGATCAATTACTGGAACCTTTAATAAACCCTCTGCCCATTTTAATGTATCAGGGTCAGCTCTTTCACCCGCAAGGAATAAAGATTCAAATGAGGACAAATCATATTTTTTAAAACAAGCTCCATTAGGATCTTCTTTTTTAATCGCCCGGAATGCCGTAGGAGCTGTAAAAAGAGATTTTACTTTGTGTTCTGAGATAATTCTCCAAAAGACTCCAGCATCAGGAGTGCCAACAGGTTTTCCTTCAAACAAAACTGTTGTACATCCATGAAAAAGGGGAGCGTAAACAATATAAGAATGTCCTACTATCCACCCTATATCACTTGCCGACCACCAAACATCGTCAGGGTTAATGTTGTAAATATTTTTCATTGTCCATTTAAGAGCAACAATGTGTCCACCAATATCTCTGACAATTCCTTTCGGCACCCCAGTAGTTCCCGAAGTGTAAAGTATATAGGCATAATCGTTAGCGTTCATTTCAACACACTCGGCTGGTTTTGCATCTTTTATTGCATCATTCCAATCAATATCGTTTTTATCTAAATCAGCTTTAAAATCTTTTAAAGGTGGTGAGTTGGTAAAAATTCCATCATTTACTTCAGCACCTTGGCCAAATCAAGCTGTAAGTATATTAGATGGGTCGTATAAAAAATCACCAATCAATATAGATGCATTAATTGCTTATCCTAAAAAAGGTGAAGGCCCATTTCCTCTTGTAGTATTCTCTCATGCAAGCGGTGGACCTGGGCAATTTAGTAGTAAATGGTTTAAATTTAACAAACAAATGGCAATGCAATTGAGGAAAAAAGGTTTTGCAATAATGTTTTTAGATAATTTTTCTGCAAGAGGTGCAATACATACATACGAAGATCAATCACAAGTATCAGGTTATTCAGGTTATATTGATGCATTTATGACGCTTGAATATTTATCAAAAGATCCAAAAATTAATATAAAAAAAGTTGGAATTACTGGTTGGTCAAGAGGTGGAATGAATTCACTTATAATCTCTGAAAAAAGATTGAGAGATGCGCTTATCAGTAAAGATTTATATTATGCTGCTTCACAGCCTAGAAATGTAGGTTGTTGGGGAGGACTATTTTTTGAAAATCCTCAACCGATAAAAGAAACTAAAATCTGGATGGTCAATGGTGAAAAAGATGACGTTACACTAGCAGCACCATGTATAGAATATGGAAAAAAACTTAAAGCAAATGGAGCAGATATAGAAGTCACAACTAAAAAAGGCTGGGGTCATGGGTTTGAAGGTAATTATGAAGCTGAATATGAACCAAAGTCACAAGCCTTTACTACGTGTCCGTCTATCTATTTGAATGATGACGGAACGGTAAAACCGGAGTCTTATTACGAGTGGAATGATCCATGTGTTACAGGGGGTAATACCGTAGGTGGAAACAAGGGTGGCGTATTCAAAAAACCTTTCTTAAAGTTTTTTACAGAAAATTTACTTTAAATGAACATGAAAAAAATATTCTTAATTTTAGTAATTACATTGATTTCGAATGCAGCATTTGCTGCAACATCACCATTACATGATTTATGGATATATTTTAAAGAAGGTAAGATGATAAAAATCCCTTCATATAATTCAGGAGCTTTTCCAAATGAATTTATTACTTTAAAAGATGGGTCATATAAAAAGTCACCAGTCAAAATAGATGCATTAATAGTATATCCTAAGAAAGGTGAAGGCCCGTTCCCTATTTTAGTATTCAATCATGCAAGCGGTGGAGCTAAGCTATTTAGCAATGAATGGTTTAAATTTAACAGACAGCAAGCAAGGCAATTATTAAAAAAAGGCATTGCAGTAATATTCATAGATAATTTTACTGGAAGAAATGTAATAAGTGCAGATGAAGATCAAGGACAAGTAAAAACTTATTCATTTTATATTGATGCTTTTATGACGCTTGAATATTTGTCAAAAGATCCAAGGGTTAATATAAAAAAAGTTGGAATTACTGGTTGGTCAAGAGGTGGAATGAATTCACTTGCAATCGCTGAAACAAGAATAAGAGATGCACTTGTCAGTAAAGATTTATATTTTGCTGCTTCACTACCTAGATCTGTAGAATGTCGACAGTCAGGATTTTTTAGAAATCCTCAACCAATCAAAGAAACTAAAATCTTGATGGTAAATGGTAAAGATGATGACGCTTCGCATGCACACGTATGTGAAGAATATGGAGAAAAAATGAAAGCAAATGGAGCAGATATAGAAGTCACAACTAAAAAAGGATGGGGTCATGGATTCGAGGCTAATTATAAACCTGAATTTGAAAAAGGCCAAGAGGTCTGGCATGGATGTCCCGATTACTATACAGAAGATGACGGAATGGCGAACAAGGACGCTAGGATAGATGCTTCATGTACTACTAATGATGGTTATACCATTGGTGGAAATAAGAAACATTTCGCAGGAATGTTTAAAAAATTTTTTAAAAAAAGTTTACTTGATTAAAAGAGCTGCTGTAGATCTCTATACATCACCAGCATTAAAATCTTAGTGGTTTACCATTCGCTTTTTCAATAAGCTTACCATCCCAAACAATTGCTTTTCCGTTTACAATCGTTCCTAAAGGAAAACCTTTTACTTCATAACCATCAAATGGTGTCCAGCCACATTTACTTGCAATCCAATCATTTTTAATAACTTTTTTCATATTCATATCCACAATAGTAAAATCAGCATCATATCCTTCTTTAATGTAACCTTTGTTTTTGATTCCAAAAATTCTACATGGATTTTCACAAACTAATTTTATGAATTGGTTTAAGGTTAGCTTATTATTATTCACGTGATTTAACATAAGCGGGACAAGCGTTTGAACTCCTGGCATTCCTGATGGTGTTTGAGGATATTCTTTCTTTTTATTCTCTAAACTGTGTGGAGCGTGATCTGAACCAATTGTATCTGCTATTCCATCTTTTACAGCCTTCCAAAGCATATCTTGATGCTTCTTATCTCTAATCGGTGGGTTCATTTGAGAAAGTGACCCTAGTTTATTGTAACAATCAGGAGCGGTTATGGTTAAGTGTTGCGGGGTGATCTCAAAAGTAACATTACCTTTATACCTTGATAAAAATTTCACTTCTTCTTTTGTAGTGACGTGCAAAACATGTATTTTTTTCTTATAACGTTCTGCAATTTTAACAACTCTTCTTGTTGATGACATCGCGCACTCTTCGTTTCTCCAAATTGGATGTGAGCTAACATCACCTTTTTTTATGAATTTTTTTCTAAGATTAAGGATATCTTCATCTTCAGAGTGAATAGAAACAATTTTAGAACTATTTGAAATAACCTTTTCTATATCTTCTTCATCCTTAACTAAAAGGCTTCCTGTAGAAGAGCCTGCAAATAATTTGACCCCACAACATCCCTCAAGCTTATCAACGTTTTTTAAATCTTCCATATTTTGTGGTGTTGCACCAAAGTAGAAAGCATAGTTTGAGAACATTCTATTTTTAGCTAAGCTAAGTTTTTTATTAAATTCTGTTTCATTGGATGTAGGTGGATTAGTGTTAGGCATCTCAAATAAAGAAGTTACTCCACCTAGCACAGCAGCTTTACTTCCAGATTCCAAATCTTCAACATCCGTAGATCCGGGCTCTCTAAAATGAACCTGTGTATCTATAATTCCAGGCAGAACTGTAAGATTGGTAGCGTCTAAAATTTTTTGATTAGAAGCTTCTATATTACCAATTTCTTTTATTGTTCCATTTGATATACCTATATCAGCTTTTTTTAATTGGCCATCTATAGAACATTTGCCATTTTTAATAATAAGATCAAAAGAAGAAGACATTCGCTAAGTATTTAATATATTATAGAATCAATATTTGCAAATATGGAAATTAACGAAATAACAGTTCTTGATGACAGGGGTTTTATACAAGTAAGTGGTGATGAAGCTAAAGA
>CAJQSJ010000037.1 GCA_905612535.1 uncultured Pelagibacteraceae bacterium
AAAATAAACAAGTTTTTGAGTTGCATATGATTCCTGAAGATGTACCTAACATAGAACAATTATTTTTCAAATTAGCTAGAATAATTAATTTTACGGAAAAAGATAAAAAAAATATTTTGAGAAAATTAAAAAAACGAAAACCGTGGGAACCAATTATTATTTCTGATAATTTATCTTGGCGTGAATTTTCTAGATTAAATTTATACTTGCATGAAATTCAAGGAATAAAACCTGCCATTGCACTAGCTAGAGAATATACAGGAGACGGAGTGTCGTCTCATATTATTGGCTATGTATCAGAAGTAAGTGTAAAAGATTTAAAACAAAGTAAATTATTGAGAGAGATTAATATTCCTGGACTTAAAACTGGAAAAATTGGAATAGAAAAAAATTTTAATGATTCTATGATTGGAACACCAGGCCTCCAAAGGTTTGAAGTTAATGCGTTTGGAAAAAGGATTAAAGAGTTAAAACTAATAAACGGAATCAAAGGTAGAGACTATAGAACTACCCTGGATCAAGAAGTTCAAAAATACACAAGTGAAGTCATGGAAGAAAACAGCGGTTCTGTCTGTGTTATGGATATATATACAGGTGATATTGTGGCCATGGTTTCAAACCCAACATTTGATGCGAACAAATTCGTCCATGGAATTAGCTCAAGTGAGTGGCAGGAATTAATTGAACATAAAAGAAAACCATTAATTAATAAAAGCGTATCTGGACTTTACCCTCCTGGTTCAATAATCAAACCTATTGTAGCTCTTTCAGCATTAGAAAACGAAGTTATTAGCAGCAAACTTGTTATTAAGTGCACAGGAAGTATAGAATTTTACGGACAAAAATATCATTGTTGGAAGAAAAAAGGTCATGGATTTATGAACTTAAGAAACGCACTCAAACAATCATGTGATACTTATTTTTATGAAGTGGCTAGACGATTAGGAATTGATCGGTTGTCAGTTACGGCACAACAATTTGGATTAGGAAAAAAGGTTTTAGATTTCTTAAATGAAGAAAAACCAGGTGTAGTTCCAAATACCCAGTGGAAGTTAAAAAATATTGGGCAAAATTGGTATTTAGGAGAAACTATAATTAGTGGTATCGGTCAAGGATATTTTCAAACAACCCCAATACAGTTATGCTTAATGATGGCGCAACTAGCTAATGGTGGTTATAAAATCAAACCAAGAATATCTGATGATAAATATGCATTGCGACCAACAATAAATGCTTGGAGAAGAGAATTTTTAATTAAAAAAAATAATTTAGACCTGCCAAATATAAATTTAGAAAAATTATATAAAAATAAAGAAAATATTAAATTTATACTTGATGCATTATATGGAGCAACAAACGAACCACAAGGAACTTCTTATAAATCAAGGCTAACAAAGCCAGAATATATTTATGCAGGAAAAACAGGAACTTCTCAAGTTCGATCCATTTCGGCAGAACAAAGAAGGCTTGAATTAAAGAATAAAGACTTACCATACGAATTTCGCGACCATGCACTTTTTGCTGGATTTGCTCCTTATCAAAAACCAAGGTATGCAATTAGCGTTGTAATTGAACATGGGGGCGCAGGAAGCTCAGGGGCCGCTCCAATTGCAAAAAAAGTATTAAAAAAAGTTTTAGATAGACACAAAGAAAGAAAAAAATATCAACTAGATTTATTCGGAGACGCCTAACCAATGATTGCAAATTATACACATTATGGGAATCAAAGCTTTAAAGAAAAATTTTTTTCTTTTGATTTTATGCTATTCTTTCTTATTTTAGCATTAGGTATAATAAGTATTTTTGCTATGTATTCTACTGAACAAGGTAATTTTGGTTATTATACAAAAAGTCATCTTTATAGATTTTGTACCTTTTTTTTAATTTTTTTTTTTATTTCTTTTTTTAAAATAAAATTTTGGCTTAATTCTGCTTACTTATACTATGCATTAATATTAATTTTATTAGTAATAGTTTATTACTTTGGGGTGACAGCATCTGGTTCAAAACGTTGGATAAATTTAATTTTTATTAATCTTCAACCTTCTGAATTAATGAAAGTATCGTTAATCCTTTTTTTAGCAAAATATTATTATAAAATTCCTTCTGAAAGCATTACTAGCATCAGATATATATTTGTTCCGCTTTTTGTTTTATTAATTCCTTTTTTATTAGTTGCCGCACAGCCAGATCTAGGAACGGCAACACTAATATTTGCTGGAGGAATTGCCACAATGTGGCTGGCCGGCTTAAGAATGAAATACTTTATATATTCATTTGCATTATTTATTTGCTTAACTCCACTTGGAATATCTTTTTTAAAACCTTATCAAAAATCAAGAATTTTAACATTTTTAAATCCAGAAAGAGACCCGCTGGGTGCAGGCTATCAGATTATACAATCTAAGATCGCTATTGGCTCAGGAGGAATATTCGGCAAAGGATATTTGCAAGGAAGCCAGAGTTATTTAGATTATTTGCCCGAAAAACATACGGATTTTATATTCACATTATTTTCAGAAGAATTTGGATTACTTGGTTCTATGGGATTATTGTTAATTTATGTTTTAATTGTTTATAGAATTGTTAGAGTTGGAAAAAGAGCAAGCAATAATTTTGCAAAATTGTATTGTTTTAGTTTTGCCACAGCCTTTTTTACCTATGTCGGTGTAAATATGATGATGGTACTTGGACTTTTGCCTATAGTAGGAGCGCCGTTACCAATCATGTCGTATGGCGGTTCTGCAATGCTATCAATTATGGCGGGACTAGGTATAGTTATGAGTTGTAAAGTACATGAGAAGGAAAGAACATAAAGTTTTTTAGAACAACCCCTGATTGTATTATTGTTTAAGAAATATCAATTTTTATATATTTAAAACAACCAATATGTGTTTAATTAAAGAAATGTTTATAAATATTGGCAAAACAAAAAAAGAAAACTTAAACCACAGCGGTCGATCGTATATTGGTGAAACGCTTCAAATTGAAGGAGATCTAAGATCATCAGGAATTGTTGATATTGCCGGTTTAATAAATGGAAATGTTTATGTGGAAGATACGATAGTAAAAGAAACAGGTTCAGTTAGAGGCCACATAGAAGCAAACACAATAGAGGTTAATGGCCATATTGAAGGACAAATTACAGCAACAAATATTATTATAGGAAAAAATGCAATTATAAAAGGAGATATATTTTTTAAAAATACTCTTAAAACTGAAGAAGGCGCGGATATAGACGGGTATATCAAGAGAGTTAATAATGGCAAGCTAAAAACAGAAGAAGATATTGCTATTGAAGAAATTGTTGAAAGAGACGAGCGACTAGAAGCAGAAACAATTCCGGTAAGAACACACAAAGAAGCAGTATAAACTGTCACCTCATCATTAGGTTCGAAATAGCATATAATCAATAATGAATTATGAACGAAGGTACAAACATAAAATCTTCAGTCGTAGTGATTGGCGCAGGAATACAAGGAGTATGTATTGCGCTTTCACTTATAAAAAAAAAATTTAAAGTAACCCTTATAGATAAAGATGATCCAGGGAAAATATCTGCATCTTATGGTAACGCAGGCCATTTTTCGCCTTATGCATCTGTTCCCATGAATAGACCAGATGTATTAGCAGACGTCCCGTCGATGTTATTAAATTCAAAAGGTCCGTTAGCTTTAAAATGGAACTACGTCATAAAAATGATTCCATGGTTTTTAAAATTTATTAAAAATTGTAGTACAGAAAAAATGATGCACACTGCAAAAAACATGCATCAAATTTTAGATTTAGCAATCCCAGCATATGATGAGCTTTTCCAAGATATTGATGTTTCTGAATTAATAGAGAGTAAAGGAATATTATATTTTTGGACTAATAAAGATTTAAAAAGCAGAGAATTAGAAATCAAAGTCAGAAACAAACTGGGCGTTAAGCAGCAATTACTTACACCAGATGAAATTCATGACCTTGAACCAAATATAAAAAGAATTTATCATGGAGGAATCTTATATCCTGACGCAAGACATACAAGAAATCCTAAAAAAATATTATTAAAATTATTTGATTTATTTAGAAGCAAGGGAGGAAAATTTGAAAAAAAAAATGTTCAATCAATTAGTTTTACTTCAGATAATAAGCCAATAATAAAAACAGATTTAAATTCTTATAATTTTGATAAAGCTGTTATTGCGTGTGGTGCCTTTTCAAAAAAATTAACCGACCAGGTAAATGAAAAAATTCCATTAGAAACGGAAAGAGGGTATCACGTGCATTTTAAAGGTTACGATCATCTATTGTCACGACCTGTTATATTTTTAAATAGAGGTTTTGGTATTACTCCAATGGAACAAGGCTTAAGAGTAGTAGGAACTGTTGAGTTTGGTGGCCTTAAAAATCCAGCAAGTAAAAAAAGAATTTCAAATCTTATAAACAACGCAAAATATCTTTTGCCAGAATTAAAAGATCAAAAACATGAGGATGAATGGTTAGGCTTCAGACCTACTTTACCAGATTTTTTACCTATTTTAGGTCCATCAAAAAATCATAAAAATTTATTTTACTCTTTTGGGCATCATCATTTGGGATGGACTCTGGGAGCGATCTCAGGAAAAATAATTTCTGCAATGATAGCTGGAGAAAATACAAATTTAGATTTGTCCGCTTATAATTCAAAAAGATTTAGTTAGGATAATTTTTGTTTACAAAAAATAATAGTGCTTATATTTTTCTTATATTAGCGACTTTATTTTGGTCGGGTAATTTTATTGTAGGCAAAGCAGCAAGTTTTTTTGAAATTCCTCCTTTCTCTTTAAATTTTTATAGATGGTCTTTCGCCTGGCTAATATTAGCTCCATTTACTCTTAAAGAAATCATTCAAAAAAAAGACCATATATTACAAAATATAAAACTTATTCTAGTGCTAGGAATTACCAGTATTACTATATTTAATTCGATAGTTTATTATTCACTAAATTACACACAAGTCATTAGTGGAGTGTTAATGATTTCTACTATTCCTGTTATGATAATTTTCTTTAGCTGGATATTTAAAATTGAAAAAACAAATACATATCAAATTTTGGGTATAATTTTTTCGTTATTGGGTGTTGCAATAATAGTAACCAAGGCAGATTTGAATATATTGATTAATCTAAATTTTAACAAAGGTGATTTATGGATGGTGGTTGCAATGTTTTCTTGGGCTATATACTCAGCTTTACTAAGAAAAAAAAAATTTGATTTATCTCAAGCTTCACTTTTACAGGTAATTATATCAGCTGGTTTAATTGTATTATTGCCTGCTTACCTAATTGAAAAGGCATTAGGGTTTGAACTAAATGTAAATCTACCTTTTATTTTAACTTTAAGTTATGTTGTCTTATTTCCAGGACTTGCTTCGTTTATTTGTTGGATTAAAGGAATTGCAATAATTGGTCCAAATAGATCAGGAATATTTTTACATCTAATGCCAATTTTTAGTACAGTTTTAGCTATATTAATATTTAAAGAACAATTTATGAATTATCATTTATTCGGAGCAATTTTTATAATTGGTGGAATTTTTTTATCATCCAGGAAACTAAAAAATGGTTAAACAATTAAGCCCAGAGCAAAAAGATATTTTACTAAAGGAAGGTACTGAGCCACCAGGTTCAAGTCCTTTAAACAATGAAAAAAGGGAAGGCGATTACTTTTGTGTAGCTTGTGCAGCAAAATTATTTGAATCAAAAAGTAAATATGAAAGTGGAACTGGATGGCCATCCTTTTTCGAACCACTGCCAAACGCATTTGAAACAAAAACAGATCATTTATTAGGTTACGCTAGAACAGAATATCATTGTAAAGAATGTGGTGGACACCATGGTCATATTTTTGATGATGGTCCAAAACCTGAAGGGAAAAGATATTGCAATAATGGTTTATGCCTAACTTTTGTTCCCAAAACAGATAAGTAGTTTATTTTTTTTTTAAAATTACTCTAAATAGTTTTCTTAGAAACGTTCCTTCTTCAAAGCTTTCTATATTTATAACGTTAAATCCATCAACAATTTTTTTAATTCTTTGTTCTTGAAAAGATTTAAGTATGTTTACTGCAGTTTTACAGGTTCTAAAACAAAAATCTCAGGCTTATTTTGGAAATTATTTCCCCAATGCTGAGACTGTTGTTCTAATATTTTTTATCCAAAGCTATTTAGATGGATCTGGAACTTTTCTTAAATATGGTTTTAAAGTTTTCCAACCGTCTGGGTATAATTTTTTTGCTTCCTCCTCTTTTACTGCAGGAACAATAATTACATCCTCACCTTTTTTCCAGTTAGCTGGAGTAGCAACTTTATGTTTTGCTGTTAGTTGCATCGAGTCTATTACTCTTAATAATTCATGAAAATTACGACCAGTTGTCATGGGATAGGTAAGAAAAAGTTTAATTCTTTTATCTGGACCAACAATAAATACCGTACGAACAGTTTTATTATCCATTGCAGTCCTGCCTTCAGAAGATCCTTCTATATCAACTTGTAACATATTATAAAGTTTAGCTATTTTTAGATCTTCATCTGCGATAATAGGATAGTTTGGTTTTAATCCACAAACATCCTTAATGTCATCTAACCATTTAATATGGTCTGCAACAGGATCAACACTTAGTCCCATAACTTTAACATTACGCTTGTCAAATTCTGGTCTTAACTTTGCTAGTGAACCTAACTCAGTAGTACAAACTGGTGTAAAATCTTTTGGATGTGAAAAAAGTACACCCCATCCATCTCCAATCCAATCATGAAAAGATACATCTCCTTCAGAAGTTTTTGCTTTAAAATCAGGCGCTACATCGTTAATTCTTAATGACATGTTTTCTCCTTTATTATAATTAATTAAAAAATTATATAGTTAGATCATTAAAATTACAATAAAGTTTTTTCAACATATACCTACTTAATTTCTAGCGGCAATGAAAAAGAAGCATTAATAATAGATTCGATTGTAGAAAAAACCAATGAGTATATCTTGCATTTAAAAAAACTAGATCTTAAGTTAGTTAAAGTCGCCTGACCAATATGCAAAAATAATGAATAATTTAAGTTTTAAAGATTCAATATGATAGATATTGCAATTCTTGCAAATATAAAAGGCAAAACACTAAATTGGGTAAATTAAGAAAGTAATTATTATCAATCTAAATGGGTTACAATTCTCAAATTAATAGCCATATACCAAGCTATGAGCAAATACCTTCAATCAATAATTGATAGAGATCCTGCTGCTAAATCAAAGTTAAGTATAATTTTAACTTATCCTGGTGTTAAAGCAATTTTTCTTCACAGAATTGCAAGTTTTTTTTGTATTGCAAAATTTGATTTAATTGCAAGAGTAATTTCTCAATTTTCTAGATTTCTTACTGGGATTGAAATTCACCCTAAAGCAAAAATAGGAAAAAATTTATTTATTGACCATGGCATGGGGGTAGTAATTGGAGAAACCTCAGAAATTAAAGATAATGTAACTATTTATCATATGGTAACGTTAGGAGGAATTTCACCTAGCATAAATTCAAACGATCAAAGAGACATAAAAAGACACCCAACATTAGAGGATAATGTTGTTGTAGGATCAGGAGCACAAGTGCTTGGCCCCATCCTAGTTGGAAAAAATGCAAAAATTGGCGCGAATGCCGTTGTTACCAAGGATGTTCCTGAAAATGCTGTGATGATTGGAATACCAGCAAAAAATATTAACACTAAATCAGAGCCAGATAGCTCATTTAAACCTTACGGAATAGACCGCGAAAAGATTAAATAATAAAAATGAAAAATATACAAAATGATTTTATAGAAGGAATAGGTAACACTCCCTTAATAAAATTGCGAGGCCCTTCAGAATTAACAGGATGTAATATTTATGGAAAGGCTGAATACTTAAATCCAGGCGGATCCATCAAAGATAGAGCTGCATGGGCATTAATAAAAGATGCTGAAGAAAAAAAATTAATTTCAAAAGGAGGTACCATTGTTGAGGGAACTGCTGGCAATACTGGAATTGGATTATGTTTAGTCGGTAATGCAAGAGGTTACAAAACTGTTATTGTAATGCCCGATACACAATCACAAGAAAAAAAAGATACATTAAGAAACATTGGCGCTGATTTACGTTTAATTCCAGCTAAGCCGTATAAAGATCCTGACAATTATGTAAAATATTCAGGAAGGCTTGCAGAAGAATTAAAGAGTTCTAACAACAAAGGTGTTGTTTGGACCAACCAGTTTGATAATACGGCAAACTATAAAGGTCATTACGAAACTACGGGAAAAGAAATTTGGGAACAAACTGACGGTAAAGTAGATGGATTTATTTGCGCATCTGGCACAGGAGGTACTATTGCGGGCGTTAGCAATGCACTTAAAGAAAAAAATAAAAATATAAAAGTTTATTTATCAGACCCTAAAGGTTCATGTTTATATAATTATATAAAGACAAAAGAATTTAAGAGTGAAGGCAATTCAATTACTGAAGGAATTGGATCAAGCCGAGCAACTAAAAATTTTGAAAAGGCCTTAATAGACGATGCATATTCAATAGACGACACAACAGCTCTTACAGTATTATTTGATCTTATTGAACAAGAAGGTCTTAGTCTTGGAACAAGTTCTGGAATTAATGTAGCGGGAGCCATCAAACTTGCTCAAGAGTTGGGTCCAAACAAAACAATAGTAACTATACTTTGTGATAAATCAGACAGATATCAAGGTAAATTATTTAACAAAAAGTTCTTAATGGATAAAAATCTTCCATACCCAAAGTGGCTTTAAAATTATATTCCCAAGAGTGAGTTGAGCTGGCCCGCAACCTCTAAAGATTTTAATTCGTTATATCCACCCACATATGTATCACCAATAAAAATTTGAGGAACAGTTCTTGCTCCATTAGTTTTTTCATGCATCTCTTGCATTTTTGATTGATCGGCTGCAATATCAAACTCTGTATAATCAACTTTTTTTTTATTTAATAGGTGTTTCGCTGCTGAACAGTAACTGCACATTGGACCTGAATAAATTACTACTTTTTGCATTTGACCTATTATATGGTGATTAAATAATAAATTTAAAGCTTAATATTTATGAATAATAAAGAAAAACACTCTGGCGGATGTGCATGTGGTAAGGTTCGATACAGCAGCATTGGAAAACCAGCAAGAACAGGTCTTTGTCATTGCAGATACTGTCAATTACGAACAGGAACGGCCTTTGGAATTTCTGTTTATTTTAAAAAGGAAAACTTAATAATAGAGTCTGGCAACCTAAAAAAATATCCATTTACTACCGAAAGTGGGAATACATTTGAAACCAGCTTTTGTACTAATTGTGGAACAAGTATGTTTTGGACACTTTCTCATATGAAAGATTTAATGGGTGCTGCAGGAGGTACTTACGACCCCCCCACATTCTGGTTTGATATTCATAGAGAGCTATTTAAAAGAACTAAGGCTGAGTACGTAAGTATTAATTGTCCAGAAAACCATAAAACCTCGCCCTCTTATAAGCCAATTAAAAAAGATCCATCACGCCTAGATGGTGATTAATTTAATAATTACACTTTAAAATTCTCTTTATTTAAATGTAGTGCTTATGTATTCTTCATTCCATTATGAAATTAGGTTTTATTGGAACAGGGAAAATTACTTCTGCAGTTATTACTGGAATTTGTACTTCCAAAATTTCCTTTAATAGAATTTTAATATCACCAAGAAATAGAAACATATCTAAAAAACTAAGCAAAAGATTTGCAAAAGTTAAAATAGCCAAAACTAATCAAGAAATTGTTGATAAATGTAATTGGATTTTTTTGGCAATCACTCCAAAAGTTGGAGAAGAAATTATACCTAAACTAAAATTTAAACAGAATCAAAAAATAATTAGTTTTATTTCCACAATTGATTTAGCTCATTTAAAAAAGTTTATTAAAAAAAAGATTAAAATCGTAAGAGCCATACCTTTGCCACCTATTTCAATTGGAAAAGGCCCAGTTCCTATTTACCCGCCTGACAAACAGGTTAAAAGTTTTTTTGATAAAATTGGCACTACAATTGAAATTAATAGTGAAAAATTATCTAATAACTTTTGGTCAATGTCCGGCATGATGGCACCATTTTATGAAATGCTAAAAATACAATCTGACTGGTTAGTCAAGAAAGGCATTGCAAGCAATAAAGCTCAAAAATATATTACTTCATTATTTGTCGCTTTATCTGAAGACTCGGTGCTGAATTCCAAAAAACAGTTAAAGTATTTAGTGGCTAACTCCCAAACTCCTGGAGGGCTCAATGAGCAAGGTGTAAAAGAATTGAGAAAATCGGGTTTTTATAAATCTCTAGAGAAATCTCTTAATAGTATTCTTAAAAGATTAAATAAAGTATAATTTTTTATGCAGCCAGATACAAACATTCTGCAAGTAGATAATATTTATAAATACTTTGGAGGACTTGCTGCGGTATCAGATTGTTCAATAAAAATTAAAAAAGGTTCTATCACAGGAATAATTGGCCCTAATGGCTCTGGCAAAACAACATTATTTAATTTAATTGCCGGAAACTTAAAAGCTTCTAAAGGAACAGTTAGATTTGATGATGAAGACATTACAGACATTCCATCTTATGAGTTATTTTCAAAAGGATTGTTAAGAACCTTTCAAATTGCTCATGAATTTACAAACTTAACAGTACTTGAAAATTTAATGATGGTTCCGGGTAATCAATCTGGTGAAAACTTGGTTAAAGCTTTATTTAAGCCAGGACTTATTAAAAAAGAAGAAATTAAATTAAAAAAAAAAGCTATTGAAGTAATTGATTTTTTAAATCTTAAACACTTATTAAATGAACTTGCAGGAAACCTATCTGGAGGGCAAAAAAAATTATTAGAACTTGGCAGAACTATGATGGTTGATGCCAAGCTAGTTTTATTAGACGAAGTCGGAGCAGGAGTAAACAAAACTCTTTTAAAAGATATTGGAAGCGCAATATTGAGATTAAATAAGGAGCAAGGGTATACATTTTGTATGATTGAACATGATATGGAGTTTATAAGCCGATTGTGTGACCCAGTAATTGTCATGGCCGAAGGTTCTGTTTTGTTTGAAGGCACTTCAGATCAAGTTAAAAAAAATGAAAAAGTAATTGAAAGTTATTTAGGTAGAGGCTCAAAACTAAAAGATGAAAATTAATGGCTTTTTTTGAGGGAATAAAAATGACAGGTGGCTATGATAATGGACCAGATATAATTTTCTCTTGTTCAGTCAATGTCAATCAAGGAGAAATAGTTTCTATACTTGGTCCAAACGGTGCAGGAAAATCAACAGCTATGAAAGCTATGTTAGGTTTATTAAATCTTAAGTCTGGAAGTGTAGTTATTAACGGTAAAGATATTTCAAAATTATCTCCACAGGAAAGAGTAAAAGAAGGCATTTCATTTGTGCCACAAACAAGAAATGTTTTTCCGGGCATGAATGTCGAAGAGAATTTAGAAATAGGTGCTTTTTTGAGAGAAGAAAACTACCAAGAAGTACTTCATGAAGTTTACGAACTTTTCCCAATATTAAAAGAAAAAAAAAATCAATTAGTAGGCGAGCTTTCTGGAGGGCAACGTCAGCAGGTAGCACTTGGAAGAGCTCTAATGATTAAACCTTCTGTTTTAATTCTTGATGAACCTACCGCTGGAGTTTCACCAATTGTTATGGATGAATTATTTGATCATATTGTAAAAGTTAAAAAAACCAATGTAGCTATACTAATGGTAGAGCAAAATGCAAAACAAGCATTGAGAATATCTGATAGAGGTTACGTTTTGGTAACAGGAGAAAATAAGTACACAGGAACTGGAAAAGAGTTATTAAATGACCCAAGAGTAAGAAGCTCTTTTCTAGGAGGTTAGTATGGATTTCCTAAATGCGTTAATTTTATTATTGAATTATATATTTGTGCCTGCCCTTGCTTATGGATCACAGCTAGCACTTGGGGCTATTTTTGTAACATTAATTTATGGAATTTTAAGATTTGCTAATTTTGCAACAGGAGACATGATGTCCTTTGGCACAATGGTTGCTATTTTGTTTACTTGGTATTTTCAATCGCTTGGGATAAGCCTGGGTGTATTGCCAACTGCATTACTAGCTATACCTCTAGCAATAGTCTTTATGATTATTTATATGCTTACCATTGATAAATTTGTTTTTAGTTATTATAGAGTAAAAAAGAGTCCACCAGTTCAATTGGCCATGGTTAGTATTGGCGTAATGTTTATCACTCAAGCAATAGTTAGGATAATCATTGGTCCTTTTGATAGAAGATTTTTTGATGGAGAAAAATTTATAATGAAAGCCAATCAATTTAAAGAGATCACCGGGTTAAATGAAGGCTTAGCAATTAAATCGACTCAAGTTTTAACAATAATCATTACAATGATTGCAGTTTCAATATTATTTTGGTTTTTAAATAAAACTAAAACAGGAAAAAGCATGCGCGCTTATTCGGATAATGAAGATCTGGCTTTACTATCAGGAATAGATCCAAAACGAGTAGTAATGATTACCTGGATAATTGCAGGAATTTTAGCAACCATTGGAGGGGTTTTGTATGGTTTAGACAAAAGTTTTAAACCATTTACTTATTTTAATAATATGCTTCCAATATTTGCGGCAGCGATTGTAGGAGGGATTGGTAATCCGTTTGGAGCATTCCTGGGTGGATATGTAATAGCATTTTCTGAAATACTTATAACATATGCATACAAAAAATTTTTCATGTACATTCTTCCAGAAAGCATGGAGCCCAACACATTAATACAATTATTATCTACAGATTATAAGTTTGCAGTATCATTTACCATTCTAGTGATTGTTTTATTATTTAGACCTTCAGGTATTTTTAAAGGAAAAGTTTTATGAGGCAGTACGCTAATGTAATAACAGCATACGCAATAATGATAGGACTTATAATTCTAGTAGGAATTTTTCAATCATGGAGCATTGCTTTATCCATATTAAATTTTTGTTTAATTTCTGCGGTCATGACCATGGGCGCAAATATTCAATGGGGATATGCGGGTTTAATAAATTTTGGGATTATGGGATATACAGCTCTAGGTGGGTTAGCTGCTGTTTTGGTTTCGGTGCCACCTGTCAGAGAAGCATGGCAAGTTGGTGGATTAAATATAATTTTATGTGTTGGTATAATTGCATTAATTGCATTTGGGGTTAGGTACGTTTTAAAAAATTTTATAAAATCTAACAAAAGAACTATTGGAGTAGGTTTAATTATTGTGTTTGGCCTAATAATTTTAAGATTAGTTTCTGAAACCGCCATAGAGTCTATTGAAGCAGTCAACCCAGCCAAAACGGGATTTTTAGGAGGGCTAGGATTGCCTATTATTTTTTCTTGGATAGTAGGAGCATTTTTTGCAGGAGCTTTAGCTTACATAATAGGAAAAGTTGCTCTTGGATTAAGGGCAGATTATTTGGCTATAGCCACTTTATTAATATCAGAAATTGTAATTGCTGTAATAAAACATGAAGATTGGTTAACCAGAGGGGTTAAAAATGTAATAGGCTTAAACAGACCGGTGCCGTATGAGATTGATTTACAAAGCGCAGAATGGTTCATCATACTAGTTGCAAAATGGAATAGCGGAACTCTAAATTTAATTTCAGATATAACCGAAAAAAAAGTTTTGCTTTCACAATTAGTTATAGACGCATCCTCAGTATATGTAAAACTTTGCTATACAGGACTTTTTACAATCGTAGTAATAAGTTTATTAATTATTACTCAAAAAGCGCTTTACTCACCATGGGGAAGAATGATGCGAGCAATAAGAGACAATGAGGAAGCCGCAAATGCAATGGGAAAAAATGTAATTAAACAACATTTATTAATTTTTATTTTAGGATCTGCTATTGTTGGAATTGCTGGAGCTATGATGGTGACACATGATGGATTATTTACTCCCGGTAGTTATAGGCCCATGAGATATACATTTTTAATATGGGTTATGGTAATAGTGGGAGGTAGTGGAAATAATTTTGGGGCAATCCTAGGCGGTTTTGCGGTTTGGTTTTTGTGGATCGAAGCTGCGCCGATTGCACTTTTTTTTATTAATTTATTTACATCAGGACTTCCGGAGACTCATAGTTTAAAATTACATTTATTAAATAGTGTTCCTTATTTTAGATACTTAATGATGGGTTTGGGTTTGCTGCTTATAATGAGATATAGACCCAAAGGCATTATTCCAGAAAAAATTAAGCATATTTAAAATTAATAAACCACTGAACTCAACATTTATGATGAACCTAAATTGGGTTATAGGTATTTACAACAGATATTAAAAGTGTTTGAATAGACCTTAAAGGAAAGCTTAAAATGAATCAAAAAGCTAAGAAAGTTGATTCCATCAATAACACATTTGATGAATTTGAAGAAAAAAATCAACTAAAACCAAGAAGACTTGATATAAACACATTGCTTAAGAGGCTTGCAGACAAGAAAATTAAAGATAAAAAAATAACAGCAGTAACAGCAGTTTCAGTATTATTGATAATCTCTATCGTGATTGGAATTAAATTAGTTCAATAAAGTAAAATTTAATATTTCATTCTAAATTAGTTTAAAAATCCAATGTTTTAGAAAGATTACAATAAATGAGACAATTGAATACTTGAATTTTTCAAAATATTAAGCATAATTTATTAATGAACATAGATATTTTTATTTTAAACGGGTACGGACAGTTTATTTGGTCAGCTTTCATTTTAACATTTTTAAGTTGTTTTTTATTATTTTTAAAAACAAAAAAGAAACTTATAAAACAAGAAAAAGCTCTTTTGCAGTATGACAAGCAGTCAAATGTTTTAAAAGGTAAAACTGCTCCCAAAGAAAATACCAAAAAGATTTTGTCTGGAAGCCCAGTTTTTTAAAAAATCTTTTGTCTCAAACAAATCTATATGTTGACCAAGAAAGCTAGATTAAGAATTTTTTATTTAACATTATTATCATTTTTTGTTGCTACAATTATTTTTTTAGTTCTTAAATCTTTAGAAGAAAATGTTGTTTATTTTTTTTCACCAACAGAGATTTATTATAAATCCAACATCTCATTAAACAAAAAAATACGCGTAGGAGGTTTAGTGAAAGAGGGGTCTGTCAAAAAAAAAGAAAAGGGTATAAATTTTGTTATTACTGACCTAAAAAATGAAATTATTGTTTCTTTCACAGGCATAGTTCCAAACTTATTTTCTGAAGGTAAGGGCGTTATAGCTGAAGGAAAATTAAGAGATAAGAAATATTTTATTACAAATAAGATTTTAGCAAAACATGATGAAAATTATATGCCGCCTGAAGTTAGTAAAGCTCTAGCAGGAACTAAATAGGTTTGCAATGATAAAATACTTTAACCATTAAATAATATACATTATGCATTATGTTTAAAAATTTTCTTCCAAATAAAATTTTATCTATAAATAATAAATTAATAAATAATTTAATATCTTTAATGATTGTGATTTTGTTTATTGGTTTTATATACGCAATTTTTATATCACCACCCGATTATATCCAGGGTGATGCAGTAAGGATTATGTATGTACATGTACCCTCTTCATTCATCTCTTTAGGATGTTTTGCAATAATTGGGATTGCTTCTATTTTAAATTTAATTTTTAAAATCAAATTCATGCCCTTAATTGCTAAAAGTCTAGCTCCAATTGGTGCTGTTTTTACACTAATCTCAATTGCAACAGGCTCGTTATGGGGAAAACCTACGTGGGGGGTTTGGTGGGTATGGGACGCAAGGCTAACATCTATGGCAATTTTATTTTGTTTTTATATCGCATATATGTTGACTTGGAAGCTTATAACCAAATATGAAAAAGCTAAAAAAGTATCTACAATAATAGCAATTCTAGGATTATTTAACTTACCAGTCATAAAATATTCTGTCGACTGGTGGAACACACTTCATCAACCATCCAGCATAACACTTACATCTGCACCTACAATTCATTACACAATGTTGTTCCCTTTATTAATTATGCTCTTTGGTTTAGCAATCTATTCATTAGTAATTTTTTTAATGCAATATAAGTCTGAATTAATTAAATTTAAAATAAGTAATAAAAAAAAATAACTAATTTTTTTTAAAAAATTAATTAGATTTTTTATTATGATTTAAAATAACCAAAATACCAATTACTAGGAATATAAATGGCAAAAACCATAAAGCCACTGTATTGGATTTGAGGGGTGGTTTAAGCAGAACAAAATCTCCATATCGCTCTACTAAAAATTTATATATTTCTTTATCTTCGCTGCCTTCTTGTATTTTACTTCTTATTAAAATGCGAAAATCTCTTGCAATAGAAGAGTTAGAATCATCTATAGATTGATTTTGGCAAACCATGCATCTGATATTTTTAGAAATTTTTCTTGCTCTTAATTCTTGTTTTGGATCATTTAAGATTTCGTCAGGTTCTACAGCGTTACAGTTGCTCATATTAATTTGTATTAACAAAATACTTATAATAACTTTAAAAATATTATTTAACATTATTCTATTTCTTTAATTATTAAATTAATTTTTTTATATATTTTTGGTGTTATAGCTCCCACATGACGATATTTAATTATCCCTCTCGAGTTAATAATGAAAGTTTCTGGAATTCCATAAACCCCCCAATCTATTGCAATTTTACCATTTTTGTCTAACGCAACATTAGAATAAGGATTACCCAATTTCTTGAGCCATTCAATTGTTTTTTTAGGATTATCTTTATAATTTATACCAACTATCTTTATATTTTTTTCACTTGAAAAACGCATAATAAAAGCATGCTCATCTTTACAGGGTTTGCACCAGGTTGCAAAGAAATTTACTAACGTTACTTGATCACCAAATTCTTTAGAGGATGAAAATTTTTCATTTTTTACCAAAGTTTTAGTAACAAAAATTGGAACATTTTTATTTAATAAAGCTGAAGGAACTTTTGCAGGATTTCTATCAATTATTAATAAATAAAAAAAAATAAATAAAATGATAAAAAATAATATAATTGGCAATTTTAAAAATTTATTTTTCATTTTGGCATTCTCTTTAAGCTTTTATTAATTGAAATAACGCCACCCAAGAATATTGTGAATGCGCCAATCCATATCCATACTACAAGAGGGTTATAATATAACCTGACAGTCCAACCTTCATTGATGTTTCCTTCTCCCAAAACAATATATAAGTCTCTAAATAAATTTGTATGAATAGAAGCTTCTGAAGTAAAATTTCCAGTAACTGGGTAAAATCTGTTTTCAGGTTTCAATTTTGCAATTATATTTTTTCCTTTATCATAAACTAAAAAATCACCTCTTAAAGATAAGTAATTAGAACCTTTAATTTCATTAATTTCATTAAAAAATATTTGATATTTATTAATTTCAGTTTCGCTTTTTAACTTCATTTTAATAATTTCTTCTACTTGCCAAATACTTGAAGCGGTTATACCAAGCATTAAAAACCCAACACCCAAGTGAGCCACGACCATTCCTGTTAAATTATTAAATTTATTTCTATATAGAGTAGTTAGATTATTAAAAATAATCCAAAAAGCCAAAACTATCCCTGCAATTCCTAAAAAAGTGTATGATTTATAAATTGAAAAAATAATTATAGTCATTGCTAATGTTATTATGAAAACAGAGGATACTTTTTTAGCTATTTCTAAAACACTTTCCTTTCCCCAAGAAAGGATTGGTCCTACTCCCATTATGAGAATTGCTGGCAGCATTATCGGCACTACTGTGGAATTATAATAAGGTTCACCTATAGATATTTTATTTCCGGTTAAAGCTTCCATTAACAAAGGGTAGATTGTTCCCAAAAGTACAGTCGCACATGCAACAACCATAATAATATTATTTACCAAAATAGAACCTTCTTTACTAAAAAAATTAAAATAATTTTTTGTAGAATATATTTTTGATTTTGAGCTAAATAACATCAAAGAGTAACCACCTAAAATTGCGATAAATAAAAGTATATAAATGCCCCTAGTTGGATCTAGTGCAAAAGCATGAACACTAGTTAATATTCCAGATCTTACTAAGAATGTTCCAACCACACTTAATAGAAAAGCAAGTATTGATAAAAGCAAAACCCAAGCTTGAAGGGATTGTTTTTTATCCACTATAATTAGAGAGTGTAGTAATGCCGTTCCCAATAACCAAGGCATAAAAGACGCATTTTCAACTGGATCCCAAAACCACCAACCTCCCCATCCTAGCTCGTAGTATGCCCATAAAGATCCAAGGGCAATTCCTATTGTTAAAAATGTCCAGGCTACCATCACAAAAGGTTTCATATATTTGTACCAAGGAAAATTTTTTCCATTTTTTAATACTAAAGTAGCAACACTAATAGAAAATGCCGCTGAGAAACCCACATAACCAATGTATAATAATGGAGGGTGTATTGCTAAAGCTGGATCTTGTAAAATTGGATTAAAACCTAAACCATTTTCTTGCACCGGCACCATTCTTTCAAAAGGATTTGAAGTTAAGATTGTGAACACAATGAAACCTAGAGTTATAAAAGATTGAATTTCTAAAGTTTTTGAAACAAAAATAAAATTTTTCTTATTATATAATTTAAAAATAAAATAATTAAATATAGTCAGCACTATAATCCACAAAAGCATAGAGCCTTCATGATTGCCCCAGACGGCTGTAATTTTATAAAATAACGGTTTTGTCGTATGGGAATTTTGAAATACATTTAAAACACTAAAATCTGAAATTACATAAAGGTAAATTAATAGAAAAAAAGAAAATAAAGAGGAAATTAATAGCCCTATAACCGAGATAGATATTATTTTTAATTTATTTTTTTTTCGAGTGTTATAAAATTGAGAGCCAGCAAAAACAAGAGATAACCAAAGTGCAAGATTTCCTAAAGTAGGTGCCATAATTAACTTATATTATTACTATTTAATTAGTATTAAAACCAACTATCAGTCGCACTAAATTATTCAAGTTCTATAGTACCTGGAGGTTTTGACGTAATATCATATACAACTCTATTAATACCTTTGACTGAGTTTACAATTTTATTTGATATTTTTTGCAAAAACATTTTATCAAAATTAAAAAAATCTGCAGTCATACCATCTTCAGATGTTACCGCTCTTAAAAGGCAAATGTATTCATAAGTTCTGCTGTCACCCATAACACCAACCGTTTTCACCGGAAGTAAAGCGGCATATGCTTGCCAGATTTTATTATAATAATTTGATTTTTTTAATTCATTCATAAATACAAAATCAGCTTCTTGAAGAATTTCTACTTTTTGTTTTGTTACTTCTCCAGGAATTCGTATTGCTAAACCAGGACCTGGAAAAGGGTGTCTATAAAGAATATCTTTGGACAAAGATAACTCTACGCCAAGTTTTCTAACTTCGTCTTTAAATAATTCTTTTAAAGGCTCAATTAATTCAAATTTCATTTTTTTGGGTAGCCCTCCAACATTGTGATGCGATTTTATTTTAGAAGAAGGACTTCCTGTAACAGTTTTGCTTTCAATTATATCCGGGTAAAGAGTTCCTTGAGCCAAAAACTTAACTTTTTTAATTTTTTTAGAATATTTTTCAAATAATAGAATAAATAATTTTCCAATAATTTTTCTTTTCTCTTCGGGATTTGTGATGCCTTTTAATTTTTTTAAAAATAATTTTGATGCATTTATATAAATAAACTTAATTCTAAACTTTTTTTTAAATGTTTTTATAACTTCTTTGGCTTCATTTTTTCTAAGTAAACCAGTATTAACAAAAATACAGGTAAGATTTTTGTTAATGGCCTTTTTCAATAACAAAGCTACTACGCTACTATCTACCCCTCCTGATAAAGCACATATAACTTTATCATTTTGTGCTTTTTTTCTTATCTTAGCAATTAGCAACTTAGTTTGATTTTTTGGATTCCAAGATTTTTTAATTTTACATATATCAAATAAAAAGTTTTTAATTAAAATTTTGCCATTTGTTGTATGACTTACCTCAGGATGAAACTGTATTCCATAGTATTTTTTATTTTCATTAGCAATAATTGCAAATTTAGAGTTTGGACTAGAAGCAATTTTTTTAAACCCCTTTGGCAGCACGCTTACAACATCTTGGTGACTCATCCAAACAGAGTTTTTTTTTGTTGTAAAAAATTTTTTAGTAATAGGGCTTTCGGTAAAACTTTTTACATCAGCTCTTCCAAATTCTCTTTTTTTTGAAGCCCTGATTTTTCCACCAAGTTTTTTAGATAAAATTTGATGGCCATAGCAAATACCCAGTATTGGTATTTTTAAATTTAAGATCCTAGAGTTTAAGCCAGGTGTTTTTTTATTTGTAGCAGTTAATGGTCCGCCTGATAATATTATACCTTTTAATAATTTGTCTTTTCTTAAATTTTCAGTTTTTGAAAAATTAATTATTTCTGAATAAGAACCTAACTCTCTAACTTTTCTTGCTATCAGTTGTGTAAACTGTGAACCATAGTCAACAATTATTATTTTTTCTCTGTTCATTATTTTTTAATTTGATCAATATTGTGGACCATGCTTTCATAAAAACCCGCCTTAGTAATTTTTATAAATTCGCACTTTTTCTGCAAATCTTTAATTGTTTTTGATCCCATATAACCCATGGAAGACTTTAATCCACCAACTAATTGATAAATAATTTTATCTACAGGACCTTTGAATTGAACTGTACCCTCAACTCCTTCAGCAACATATTTAGAAATATTTTTATTTTTTTTCTGAAAATATCTGTCAGCTGAACCAACAGACATAGCGCCTATAGATCCCATTCCTCTAAAATTTTTATATAGTTTACCTTTGTTTTTAAATATTTTGCCTGGACTTTCCGTTGTGCCAGAGAATAATGAACCTATCATAACCGCATCTGCTCCCGCTGCTAATGCTTTAGAAATATCACCAGAAAATTTAATACCGCCATCAGAAATAATTTTAGTTTTATAATTCTTAAGCGCCTTTTTAACATCTAAAATTGCACTTAGTTGGGGAACCCCTATACCTGTAACAAGTCGCGTTGTACAAATTGATCCAGGTCCTATTCCTACCTTAACTATGTTTGTCCCTGCGTCAGCTAAAAATCTTGCAGCCTTGCCAGTTGCTATATTTCCGGCACAAATAATACAGTTCTTTGAAATTTTTTTTATTATATTTATTGTATTTAATACTTTTTTGGTATGACCGTGGGCCGTATCTATCACAATTAAATCAACTTTAGCTTCTAATAATTTATAAATTCTATCTATATCTTCTTCGCTAGTTCCAATAGCAGCTCCTACAATCATATTATTTTTTTTAACTTTTTTAACTTCTTCTGCCTGTTTTTTAGGAGTTAAATTTTTATGAATAATTCCTAGACCTCCCGATTTTGCTATTGCTAAAGCCATTTTAGATTCAGTTATCGTATCCATAGCAGAAGATATTAGGGGTATATTTAACTTAAGATTTTTATTTAATTCAGTTCTTGTAACCGTTTCGTAAGGAAGGACAGAAGAATATTGAGGAACGAGAGTGACGTCATCGAATGTTAGTGCCTCTTTAATGATACCCATATTTAATTGTAAGCATTTTTTTATAAAAGAAAAGTAAATTATTTTGCTGGTTAATAACCAAGGTTTTTATCAATTCGATTTACAAGCGTTTTATTGTTAATAAATAATTCTAAATTTTTAACAAATAATTCGAGAGTTAATCTTATGTAACTTTCCCCATCATCAGAAGAGACATGTGGTGTAATGATCAGATTAGGCGTATCCCAAAGTTTGGAATCAAGCTCAATAGGCTCAGGGTCAAAAACATCCAATATAGCTCCAGCCAATTCATTTGCTTTTAACTTTTCACACAAAACAACATAGTCCATAGCAGATTGCCTTCCTATATTAATAATTCCACATGAAGATTTAAGAATATTTAAACGTTCACGATTAATAAGATTTTTAGTTTCCGGTGTTTCAGGAAGAGCTAAATAGAGAATATCCACTTCTGGTAAAATGCTATCAATTTTTTCTATTGTAACTACCTTTGAGCACCCATCTACGTCGCCACCTTTTTTGTTTACACCAATGATTTTAGCACCAAGTGGGGCAAGCAATTTTATCATCGAGCCACCAAGCGCACCCGTTCCAATTACCATAACTGTTTTTCCTGCAATTGGGTTGCTAAATAAAGATATAAATTTTTTATTTTTTTGATTTGTGATAATTTTAGGTAAATGATTTTGGAGCATTAAAACACTCATCAATCCGTATTCCCCAGCCTTTTTTGAGTGCACTCCGCTATTGTTTGTTAACACCAAACCTTCATGTATCCAATCCAGGGGGATTAAATGATTAATTCCTGAAGAAATACAATGTATCCATTTTAAGTTAGGAGATATTTTTTTTAAGTTTGAAGTAGGGAAGTTCCATGCAAGCAAAATATCTGAATTAGACATAGATGAATTAAAATTATCTTCATCCCAATCAATGTATATTTCTATTTTTTTTTTAATTTCAGGAAATTTTTCAAAAACTTTTTCAAAATGAGTGTTTGTTATGGTAAAAACTTTTTCTCCTTTCTCGTCGGTGGGAAATGTTCCGGGGCCCCAATGATTGTTTTTAACGTGTATTTTTATTTTTTTAGCGTTCAAAAATCACCACTTTTTTCCATGCTGGACAGTTTATTAATAATATGATCGTCGCGTTTTTTAAGAGGCATTTTTTCTGCATCAAATTGTAATTTCATTACAGCTGAACCAATTGATTTGATAAAGCTACGGTCATCAATATTTCTTTTAGGAACTTTTAGAACTGTATCTTGGCCATTAGTTTTTATTATATTGCCTTTTTCTGGTTGAGGTTGAGGAGGCTCTTTGCCTTCTTTTAAATCTTTAATTAGTTTTCTAATACGACGTCGATAAATCATTACTCCATAATCAGTTGGCATCAAATGTTCTCCTTTATGAGCACTAATAGATCCCATTCCTTCTACCGCTTCTGCATCACCAGGTCTGTTTTGTTTTTCTTTCCAAGTTCGATCCATAATTTCTCCAGCTTCAATTCTTTCACATCCTTCTTTAGTGTTATATTCTATTGGATCAGCTCTTTCACCGAAATTACCCCAAGCTAAAGCTACGCAATGGTCATTATCAACTGGAACTACCCATCTTGTAAATGAGCTACGACCAAAATAACGAGTTTTAGTTCCATCAGCAGCGAAAGCGGAACCTGCTTGCGTAAAATTGGGTAATATTAATTCATTAACTCTAACCCAAACAAAGTCATCTACTCTGCGTGTATTACACCCAAGATACTGAACACCTCTTTCAAAAAATTCTAATTCACCGACTTCTGCAAAACCTTTAGAAAACTGTATTCCCGAACTTTGCCCATGCAAAAATGAAGTATGAACTGGATCCATGATTGCATCGAGTACTTGTATCCAATTGCAATTATATTTTATTCGATAAGGTCTTCTAGTCACTTCCGGGATATCAAACGTATCATAGTGGGGAAATTCTGGTATATTTTCTGGCGGGCCCAAGTAAGCAAATATCAAACCATTAAATTCAATTATTGGGTAAGCTCCAAGTTTAAATGTTTCTCTTAATTTAGCTGCTTGTTTTGAATCTGGATCTTCTCCTGGAGTTTCAAGAATTTCACCATCTGGAGCAAATAACCATCCATGATAACAGCAACGAATACCTTTTTTTTCACATTTTCCATAAACTAATGAAGCTCTTCTATGGGGGCAATTTCTATGAACTAATCCTATTTTGCTTTCTGTGGTCTTAAAAATAACTAAATCTTCACCAAGAATACGTATTTGTAATGGAGTAGTGCTTACTTCTGAGGATAGCGCAACAGGATGCCAGTACCGCCTCAGGTATTCCCCACCAGGAGAACTGGGTTCAGTTTGTGATATTGTTTCATCACTTTTTGGTAGTTTTGATTGTTTATAACCTCTAAAATTTTTCATGACTTTGATTATTATTGATTAATCTATAAATCGCAATTAGATTTAGAATAATTTTTTGAAGGATTTAAAATGGCTAAAAATGGTAAAACTATATATGGACTTCCCGCAAAGTCTTACACAGACCTTCAGTTTTGGAAAACCGAATGTAATACTGTTTTAGCGAACGGCTGGTTGTTTGTTGGATTCGCTCATGAGTTTGTAAAATCTGGTGATGCAATTCCCGTTAAAATTGCTGACATACCAGTATTACTTATCAAAAATAACACAAACGAAATTACAGCTTTTCATAACGTTTGCAGTCATCGATGCCTTAAATTAGTTAATGAGAAAAAAAATGTAGGAAAAATTATTCAGTGTCCTTACCATTCTTGGATATACGGCTTAGATGGTAGCTTAAAAGCCTCTCCTCATTTTGGGGGAACCAACAATCATAAACCGAAAGGATTTAACAATTCAGATCATGGACTTAAACCTATACGTATCCATGTTTGGCATGACTGGATTTTTATAAATTTAAATGGAAAAGCAAAAAAATTTAAGGAATATGCGAAACCATTAATTAAAAAATTTGATGATATTGATTTTAAAAAATTAAAATATGCAGCAACTTTAGATTTTGGAAAAATAAATACTAATTGGAAATTTCTTATAGAAAATTTTATTGAACCTTACCATGTTCAATTTGTTCACAAAACAACAACCAATCAACCCTTAAAAGATCATTATACAATTGTAGACGGAATTTGTTATGGCAGTGGAGTTGATGTAAAAGAAGAAGATAATAAAAATAGTAGCGCTCTATCTGTTACCTCACGCTACTTATCTCTTTTTCCTAATTTTATAATTGGGACTTATTTTCCTAATCAAGTTGGGGTGTATTTAAATATACCAATAAGTCCTGGAGTTACATCTCAAAAAAGAATAATTTATACTACTGATGGACAAGAAATGACTAAAGAAGAAAGTAATACAGTAAAAAAAATTTGGTGGAGTGTTCACAAAGAAGACCACGAAATGTGCGAAAGATTACAAGAAGGCAGAGCATCGCCAGCCTCTGATCGTGGCGGACTTTTATCTCCTCACTGGGAAAAAGGGGTTCAGGCATTTAAGAAACTCATAATAAAAGCAACAATGAAATCTTCTAAAAGATTGAAAGGGGAAAAAAATGTTCAAAGAAATAAGTAATGATGGATACAGATTAGCTCATACAATGATTAGAGTTAGAGACCTAGAAGCCTCTTTCAATTTTTATTGCAAAACTCTAGGAATGAAAATTTTAAGAAAAACAGATTATTCAGACGGTCGATTTACGAATGCATTTATCGGCTATGGTCTCGAAACAGAATCTCCATGCTTAGAACTTACTCATAATTGGGACCAAAAAGAAAATTATGACAAAGGTAATGGCTGGGGCCACGTTTGTATAGAAACTCGAGATGTTTACAAAGCATGTGAAGACCTCTCTAAACTAGGTGTAAAAATTACTCGTGCACCCGGCCCAATGAAACACGGAACCAGAGTAATTGCTTTTTGCGAAGATCCAGATGGATACAAAGTAGAGCTAAATGAACCAGTAAAAGTATAAAATAGAAAGGAAATAAAAATGTCAAAAAAACCACAATTATATAAGTTTAAAGATATCGAAAATAGACTTCACACACTAGAACCAGGGAAAAGTTATATCAAACCATTTGTAACTAGCAAAGTTAGTAACACGATGTGTGGAGGGTTAAATTTTCTAAATAAAGTTTCTGTGCCATGGGATTTAACTTGTGATGAAATTATTTATTGCATGGAAGGAACTTTTCGTCTGACTTGTGATGGGCAATCTTATATTTGTAACCCAGGAGATGTTCTTTATATTCCAAAAGATAATCATATAGCTTACGAATGCGATGAGAAGTGTGTAATTTTTTATGCAGCTTACCCCCATGACTGGAAGCAAAAAGCAGGCATAACTTTTGTACCAGGTATAGATCCGGAAGACATGCCTAAATAAAAACAGAAAAGGAGATTTGAATGAATAGTAAAATAGAAAAAATTTATTATGAAAACTTTAAAGATGCAGTTGAACGAAATAGAAAAAAACTACCAGCTCTTCATAAAAAACTAAAAGACGCAGGTGTAAAATACATTTTATCTAGCTGGATTGATCTCCACGGCATACCAAAATCTAAACCAGTTCCTATGAGTGATTTTGAACCTTTGTGTTTAGGTAAAGGTCCACAATTCGCAGTTCATTCTATTTCCTTTGTTCCTGAACTCACTCCAGCGGACTCAGATCAAGTAATGCTGCCAGATCTAGATTCAGTTTATATTTGTCCATGGGACAAAACAACAGCTATAATTTTCGCAGATCTTTTTTGGGAAGACAAACCTTACAATGTTTGTCCCAGACAAGCTTTAAAGCGCGCTATGCAAAAAGCTCAAGATGCAGGATATAAAGGTATGGCAGGTATCGAACCCGAATTTATTGCTATGAAGTATGATGAAAATGGGCAACCTGTAAAAGCAATTGATACTGATCCTATCAAAGGAATTAGACCAAGACGACAAGCTTTTGGCTACGACGTAGAACATTCAATAGACTCAATGCATTTTCTAAAAGAATTAATAGATATTCTTAACGATTTAGGATGGAAATTACACGACGTTGTTGCAGAAGGTGCTTACTCACAATTTGAATTAGATTTTCATTACACAAATCTTTTAGAGATGGCTGACAGGCTAGTTTTTTTACGTATTCTATTAAAAGAAGTAGCTAAGAAAAATAATATGTTTATTACATTTATGCCAAAACCAACAATAGGTGATTGGAGATCAGGAGCACATATTAATTTTTCGATGGTTGACGAGTCTGGTAAAAATATTTTCGATGGAGGAAACAAATGGTCCAAAGAAACTTTATTTGCAGTTGGCGGATTAATGAAGCATTCGGAAGCTCTAACTTCTATTACATGCTCAACAGTAAACTCTTACAATGGGTTAGTTCCAAGAGTCGGAGGTTTCGAAGGTGGCACTGTTACTTGGGCACCAACTAATATTACTTATGGCCACAACAATAGATCAGCGCAATTTCGTTTACCACAAAACAGATATTGTATTGAAAATAGAGCTGCAGATATGACGATGAATGTTTATTTGGCACTTTCTATGACTATTTCAGCTGCGGTTGAAGGAATAGAAAAAAAAATTCACCCAGGAGAGCCAACTGATCAGGATTTATACAACATGACCGAAAGTGAATTTAAAAAACTTGGCATCAAAAGACTACCAAGAAATTTACTAATGGCTATTGAAGCTTTAAAAAATGATAAACTATCTGATGAAGTTTTGGGACCTGTTATGAAAAAATCATTACTTACTTATAAAAATGATGAATGGGAACGTTATCACCAGGCAGTTACTGACTGGGAAGTAAAAGAATATCTCAGATTGTATTAATGAAAGATTATGAGACTTTTGATTTAGGAGACACAAATCTCCTTTCGGGAGAAATTTTAAAATCTGCAAAGTTGACCTACAAAACATACGGAAATTTAAATAAAAATTCTGATAATGTTATAGTTTTACCCACTTTTTATACCGGGACACATAATAGAAATGAAGGTTTTTTTGGATCAGGTCGAGCCATTGATCCAAATAAACATTTTGTTGTTTCAATCAATATGTTTGGAAATGGCTTGTCATCATCACCAAGTAATAGTGAGAATCTACAAGATGGACCACGTTTTCCTGACATAACATTGTGGGATAATATTAATTGTCAGCAAAAACTATTAACTCAAAAATTAAAAATAACTAAAATTGCTTTAGTGACTGGCTGGTCAATGGCCGGTTGCCAAGCTTATCAATGGGCAGCTCAATTTCCTGATATGGTAAAATCTATTCTACCATTTTGTGCTTCAGCAAAAACATCCATACATAACCATGTTTTTTTTAGAAGGTGTTAAAGCCGCACTTATTGCGGATAAAAATTGGAATAATGGAGATTACAAATCACCTCCAATTGCAGGACTAAAATCATTTGGCAGAGTGTACGCAGGCTGGGCATTTTCACAGGATTTTTTTAGAGAGGAACTTTTTAAAAAACTAGGATTTGAAACAGCAGAAGAATTACTTAAAGATTGGGAGGATGATCATGCTAAACATTGGGACGCAAACAACTTATTAGCTAAACTTAAAACATGGCAAACATCTGATATTAGTTCTGGACCCACTTATAATAATGATTTTAAAAAAGCATTGAGATCAATAACAGCTCGCACAATTTTAATGCCGTGTAATCAAGATTTATATTTCAGAACTAAAGATAATGAAATTGAATCTAAATATATTCCAAATTCAGTTTTAAAACCTATAGATTCTTCTTTTGGTCATTGTGCGGCTAATCCGGGGAATGATAAAAATTTTGAATTACAATTAGATCAAAATATTAGCAAATTATTAAATGAATAAAAATTTATTACTATTAACTCTAAGTCAGGTTTTTGGGTTTACAAATGCAACTATTACAGTTTTTTTTAGGTGGAATTATAGGGTCGCAAATTACTTCTATAAAATCTTTATCTACATTGCCTGTAGCTTTATCAGTTGTGGGTACGGCAATTTTTACTTTTTTTGCAGCGAAAATTATGAGCAAAATAGGCAGAAGGCTAGGTTTTATTTTTTCAGCTTTAGGAAGTTCAGCAGCCACTTTGCTAGCTGCTTTCGCTATCACTCAACAAAACTTTATTTTATTTTGTATCTCATGCTTATTTCTTGGTATGGGGATGGCATTTACTCATCAATATCGTTTTGCAGCAGCAGAAAGCGTAGAGAAGGAAAAAGCACCAAAAGCTATTTCTATTTTAATGTTAGCTGGAATTGTTTCTGGTTTTATGGCTTTAACTTTAGCAAATTATACAAAAAATCTTATCCCGGAGCATTTATATGTTGGGTCTTATCTTTTGCTTGCTGTATTTACTTTTATCCCAGCAATACTTTTATTTTTTTATAAAGATAATGAAAAAATAAAAATAGATTTTAATAACAATCACAATGGGCGCAGATTATTTGAAATACTTTTTCAACCAAGATTTTTACAAGCAGTAACTGCAGCTGCAGTTGCTTATGCTGTAATGTCGTGTTTAATGACTGCCTCACCTTTAAGTATGCACGTGATGGAAAAAATGAGTTTAGAAAAAACAGGGATAGTTCTTCAATTTCATTTAGTAGCTATGTTTCTTCCGTCATTAATTACAGGACATTTAATTAAAAAGTTTGGACATAGTAATATAATGTATATAGGAGTTTTGTTTTATGTTGCGACAATAATCTTAAGTTTATTTGAACAAACATATACAAATTATATGTTAGCTCTAATATTTTTAGGATTAGGATGGAATTTTTTATTTATTTCTGGAACTAGTTTAGTTATTTTACATTATAAAGAAGAGGAGAAATTTAGAGCACAGGGAATGAATGATTTGATTGTATACTCCACAATGGCACTAGCAAGTTTATCAGCAGGAATATTGTTAAGTTTTACAGGTTGGAAAATGATGAATTTATTTTGTTTACCACCTTTAATTCTTACTGTTTATATAACTTTTAGAGCAGATGTACTAAGTAAAAAATAGAATGGATTTTTTATCTTATTTTCAGTTAAGCGTAACTGAAATGCTCATAGTTATTTTTACAGTATTTATAGCATCAATAATCAGAGGTTTTAATGGTTTTGGTTTTTCAGCGGTATGTATTTCAGGTTTTTCATTCATACTACCAGCTATAGAAATTGTTCCTATAATTTTAATTTTAGAGGTTTTAGTAAGTATTTTTATGATTCCTTATGTTTGGAATAAGATTGATTGGAAATTCGTTTTCCAGATGCAGATTGGAATTATAATTGGCACTCCAATTGGCCTATATTTATTAAAATTTTTATCACCAGATATTACCCATCTATCAATTTGTTTAATTATTATTTTCTTTTCTATGCTTTTGATGAAAGGATATTCAAATCAGAAACTTAATATATATCCAGTTAAAATTTTTACAGGAATAGTTTCGGGGACACTTAATGGTCTTACAACATTAGGAGGTATGCCAGTAGCTGTTTTGCTACTTGTCATCAATATTCAGCCAATCATTATAAGAGGCTCTTTAGCTGCATTATTTTTCATAACAGATATTTATGCTTTTATTTTAAGTTTTTTTGTAGGAATTGTAGATTTAACAACTATTTATAGAACTATTCCATTAGTAATTATTTTGCCTATAGGCATAGCTATAGGGAATAGATTTTTTATAAAAAGCAGGGAAGAGATTTATAGAAAAGTTGTTTTTTATTTTCTTATTGTCATTTCAGTAGTTGGAATAATGAAAGTAATGAGCAATATTTAGATACAAAAAAACCTCAGCAGTTTTCACCGCTGAGGTTTATAAAATTAATTATTATCTTTGAGCTTTAGTCTTAAATTTACCACCTTTAACTTCTTTTTCTAAGAAAGAACCAAAAGATTCTCCAACGTCCGTGAAGGTAACAGCGGTTGCTCCTTCATAATCAACTGCTTTTCCTTTAGCCAAAAGGTCTAACCCCTTTTTTAATTGACCAGGATAGATTTTTGTTCCTGGGCCATTAGCTACAGCCATTACGTTTTTAGCAATTGAAGCACGATCAGCTGAATTGCCAGCTTGCATCGCAAGAACGATTAAAGCTGCTGCGTCGTAAGATTCTCCAGTGTATGGACCAGATGAATCTATTCCAGCTGCTTTTGCAACTTTAGTAAATACTCCAGCACCTTTACCGGTAGAACCTGGTAAAGAACCAAATGATTTATTTAAACTTTTACCAAAAGTATCTGTAAGAGAATCGCCGATCATACCATCTGATAATATAAATGTATCAAAGGCACCAGAATCCATAGATCCTTGAATAATTCCTTTACCACCTTGATCAAGATATCCAATCACGGCAACAGCATCTCCACCTGCGGAAGCTAATACTGCAACTTCAGAGCTATAGTCAGCTTTACCATCTTCGTGTGCTGCTACTGTTGTAACTTTAATACCATGAGCTTTAACTGCTGCTTCGTAAACATCAGCTAAACCTTTACCATAGTCATTGTTAGTATATGTGACTGCAACACTTTTAATTCCTCTGTCTTTAGTAATGTCAGCAAGAATTTGACCACCACGCGCATCAGATGGAGCGGTTCTAAAAAAGAAACCTTTATCATCTAATGTAGTTAAACCAGGTGATGTTGCTGAAGGCGAAATCATAATTACACCTTTTGGTACCGCAACATTACTTGCAATCGCTCCAGTAACACCAGAACAATCTGCTCCCATAATTGCAACAATACCTTGCGATATTAATCCTTCTGCGGCAGTTGTTGCGGCAGCTGAATCAACACAAGTTGAATCTGCTCTTAAAGGTTTAATTGTTTCTCCACCAAGCAAAGAACCTGAATCAGAAGCTTCTTTAAATGCTAATTCTGCTGACGCTGCCATTGCTGGAGTTAGAGACTCAATAGGACCAGTAAATCCTAAAATAATTCCCACTTTGATTTCTGCAAATGTGCTTGTCGATATTAAAGACAATGACATAATTGCAGCTATAAATAGTTTTTTCATATTTTATCCTCTTAATATTATTATAATTTGAAGAGTATTTACTGTTAGACTTTATTTATCAATAGAAAAATTTATTGAATTTATAAGGTTGATTTGAACATTATCGCATTGAAAATGGGTCCTGAGTTGGTTTATCAGAAGTATGAAACCAAACTGTTTTTACTCTTGTATAATCCTTAATAGATTCAATGCCCGCCTCTTTACCATATCCACTATCTTTTATACCTCCGAAAGGAGCTGAAGGAGAAATTAATCGATAAGTATTAACAAAAGTAATTCCCGCCCGGATTGCTTTTGATACTCTAAGGCCTCTACCAAGATCTTTTGTATAAATCCCCGAAGATAAACCATACTGATTGTCATTCATTTTTTTTATCACTTCATCTTCAGTATTAAATTTCATTACCGATAGGACGGGACCAAAGAGTTCATTTTCTGCAGTTGGAAGATTATGGTTTTCACATTCAATAATTGTGGGGGGAAAATAATAACCTTTATTTGAAAAGGCATGTCTTTTCCCTCCACATTTTACTTTTCCACCCTGATCAATTGTAAGTTTTATATTTTTTTCTATTATTTCTAATTGTTTAAAATTACTTAGTGGCCCCATTTCTGTATCATCATCCATAGGAGCTCCAATCTTAATTTTTTTTGCACGACTTGTTAGCTTATTTAAAAACTCATTATAAATACTATTTTGTAAGTATAACCTTGAGCCAGCAATACAACTTTGACCACTAGCTCCAAATATTCCTGCTGTTATTCCATTAATTGCGTTTTCTTGATCTGCGTCTTCAAAAACAGCAACTGGACTTTTCCCGCCAAGCTCTAAACTTACTTCAGATAAATTTTCTGCAGAGTTTTTGATTATATGTCGTGCAGTATTAGGACCACCCGTAAAGGCAATTTTTTCTACAAGCTTATGTGTGGTTAGTGACTTTCCACATGGATCACCAAAACCAGTAATTACATTAACAACACCTTTGGGGATTCCAGTTTTTTCTATTAATTTTGCAAATTCAAACATTACTGCAGGTGCCAACTCTGAAGATTTAATTACAACCGTATTTCCCATTGCTAATGCTGGCGCGAGCTTAGTTGCGGTTAATAACATTTGAGAATTCCACGGGATAATAGCAGCAATTACTCCAATAGGAATTCTGGTCGTTATAACTTGTGTGTTAGGTTTATCAATTGGCAAAACAGTTCCTTCAACTTTATCTGCCATACCCGCATAGTAATCATAATATTCTGCTATATAATTTGCTTGTTTTTTTGTTTCTCTAAACAATTTACCTGTGTCTATTGTTTCAATTTTTCCTAATAGCTCAGCATTGTCTCTTAGTTGATTACCTATTGATCTTAAAAATTTACCTCTCTCTCGTGGCATGAGTTTTGGCCATTCGCCTTCGAATGCTTTTTGCGCAGCCTTAACCGCTTTATCAACATCTTTAGCATTAGCTTCAGGCACTTTCGCCCAAGGTTCATTGTTTTCTGGGTTTAGAGTTTCAAAAGTTTTTTTACTCTCAGATTCGATCCACTCTCCATCAATGAACATTTTATATTCTTTAAGTTTAGGCATCATTTCCATTATCAATAAATTCTCTGATTGTTAAATTAAAATTTTCAGCACATTCGATATTACAGAGATGTCTTCCACTTTTTATTATTTTACACAAGCTTCCTTTAATTAATTTGCATATTTCTTCACTCATTCTAGGTTTTGATCCTATATCTTCTTCGCCAGTTATTATAAGAGTTTTGGCTGTAATTTGTTTTATTTTTATATCATCATCCTGATGTTCAACAAAAAATTTGTAAACTTTTAACCAAGTTTCTTGATTAGTTTTTTCTAATATTGAGTAAATTTTTTTATAAATCATAGGGTTTTCTTTTAAAAACTTTTCTGAAAACCATCTTTGCACAGCTTTTACTTTAGTGTTATCTTTTTTCAATTTCATTGTTTCGTACCTATTAATTATCTGTCTTTTTTCATCTTCTGACCTCTTATAAACAGTTCCAAAAAGTACAAGTGAACTTAATCTATTGCTAAAAGAAGAAGCAAAATCTCTTGCAATAAGTGATCCCAATGAAAAACCCACTAAATGAAATTTATTTATTTTTAAACCATCGACTAATTTAAGCAATTGTTTAGAAAAATCTTTCATAGCAATTTGTTTATTATTGAAAGGTGTTTTTCCGTGACCAATTAAGTCATAAACAATTGTATTGTAGTTCTTAAAATAATTTATTTGTTGATCCCATATTTCATGATTTAGACCAATACCATGAATAAATATTATTGGAATATTCTCATTATGCTTATTAAATTTATAATAAGTTTCAAAAGAATCTGATGTTTTTGACATGGCGCTAAGTCGTTTTAGGATCTTTTATTCCCATTTCTTTCATATCTTGATAGCGATCGCCAGTTCTTGCATGAGCTCGCCCACTAGATGAGCCGCCAATAGCTATCACAATTTCGTCTTCACATGGAGCGTCATGAATAGTAAATTCATGAGTTAAGTAATAAGGTCTCAAACCTGAATCAGTTTTATGCATCATTGGAATTGAAATTTTACAGCCAGCAGGCCCCCTTGTGTTTGTAAAACTTAAGTAAGAAGTTCCACCCACGGCCTCTCTAAATTTATTTCCAAATCTTAATGTATGAATAAAAGCAGAAGCGTGTTCAATTTCACCTTTTAAACCAACAACACCCGCTTTACCGTAAGCTAAAATTTTTTCTGGAGATCCTATTTCTTTAATTAATTCTGGAACAAGTACATCGCCAAGTTTAGGTGCCAAATCTAATATTATTGGTTTTAAGTCTTCTACAAAACCTTTTTCAGACCAAGGATTTTTAATTACGGCAGCAACAGAAACTAACAGGACAGGTTCTTTTGCCACTTTACCACCTTCAATGAAAGTTTTGTCTACAAATTTTGAAAATTTTCTTAGTTTTAAATCCATATTAACTTGCGCGCTTAATATTTTGTTTACTTGTATTAATCTTAGGAATCACCTCTTCATTAAAAAGCTTTATACTTCTCATCGCATCTTCATGTCTAACTCCTGGAAAATTAGACCAAACTAACAAATTTTTAAGGTTTAATTCTGCTTGTAATTCTTTTATTTTTTCTATCACGTAATCAGGGGTACCAAATAACATATTTCTTTTATGTAAAAATTCATAATCTAACAAGTCTGTTTTACCTTTAGTTACAGGAAGTTCTTCGCCAGGATCCATATGATTTCCTAACCCTCTCCAGTGGCAAACCCATTTCATATAATTTACCATATGTTCTCCGGCTAATTTTTTTGCATCTTCCATTGTTTCGGCAACAAACATGTCTCTAACCAAAGTAATCCCTTCTCCCATAGGAACATCTCTTTTTTCTGTTTCAGATTTAGCATTCTTATAAACTTCAAATCTTTTTTTTAAAGTTTTGACTGTTGGAATCCACATAATACAATTAATTCCATTTTTTGCAGCCCATTCAATTGAACTAACGGAGTCGACAACTTGCGTTATAGGAGGATGAGGCTTTTGATATGGTTGAGGTATAACACTTATTTTTTTAATCTCATTTGTTTTTAAATCTACAATTTCTTTGTTTGGTGGGCTCATATCATGCTTCCAAACATAATTGGGAGATGGATAAGTATAAAATTCACCCTTATGGTTAAAAAATTCTTCCGTCCAAGCTTTTTTCATTATTGATAAAGTTTCTTGAAATAGTCTTTTATTTTTCGCTTGGTCTTTTAAATCTGCTTCTACGTTCAGATGAACAGCTTCTCTTCCGTAAACACCTCTGCCGATTCCAACTTCAACTCTTCCTTTAGAAAGGTGATCTAATATTGCTATATCTTCCGCTAATCTAATTGGGTTCCAAAAAGTTATTGTATTACAAGCTTGTCCCAGTCTTATTTGTTTTGTTCTTGCGGCTATATCCGTGCACATAATTAATGGATTAGGACATGCTTCCATACCCTCATGATTAAAATGATGTTCAGTAAACCAAATAGAATTCCAATTATTAGCATCGCAGTATTTAGCAATCTCTCTAGCTTCGTTTAAAATTTCTATATGAGGCTTTTTATTCCAATTGGTCGTATTACAAAAATACCCAAACTTCATTATTATCTCCCTTAAAGATTTTTAAAGTCGATCGATCCCACTTTCGTAATTTACGATGAGTTATGTATCGCTTGATAGTTAAATAATAAATTAGCAATTACCTAAAAGCAATGATTTTAAAATAGGCCAGATAAACAATTTATGCTAATTTTCATTAGTTTATTTATGAGATATTAAACTTTATGAATAAAAAAACAGTAGTAAATAGCTGGAATGAGTGGGATCCATTAAAACATGTTATTGTTGGTCGCGCTGATGGTTCATGCATACCTGCATCTGAACCGGCTCTTGATGCAAAAGTTCCCGAGGATTCGGACATGAAAGGCAAGCATGGTCCTAGACCGCAAGAAACAGTTGATAAAGCAAATGAACTTCTTGATAATTTTGTTTCTATTTTAGAAAAACGTGGAATCACTGTTGATAGACCAACGCCAATTAATTTTAATCAATCAACATCGACGCCTGACTGGAAAGCAGAAACAATGTTTGGATGCATGCCTCCAAGAGATGTGCTTTTAACTGTTGGAAAAGAAATTTTAGAAGCAACTATGAGTTATAGATGTCGTTGGTTTGAGTATTTATGTTATAGATCAATTTTACAAAGATATTATAATGAAGATCCAAAAATGCGCCATGAAGCAGCACCTAAACCAAGGCTTACAGATTTGGATTATCATAAAGATTATTTATCAGATAAAATTGGAGTACAAAAAAGATTAGAGTGGGCAGAAAAAAAATTTTTTGTGACTACCGAAGAAGAACCTTTATTTGATGCAGCAGACGTTTTGCGATTTGGTAAAGATTTAATGGTTCAACATGGTTTTACAACAAATTTAAAAGGAATTGATTGGTTAAAAAGACATTACAAAGATCATAGAGTACACGCATTAAATTTTCCTGGAGACCCTTACCCAATTCATATTGATGCAACTTTCACACCAATTAAACCTGGGTTAATTATAAATAATCCGCAAAGACGTTTACCAAAAGAATTAAGAAAAATTTTTGAAAAAAATGATTGGAAAATTGTAGATTCAGCCCAACCAGCACACAATGAACCCCCTCCACTTTGTTATTCATCAACATGGTTGTCAATGAACGTTTTGATTTTAGATCCAAAAACTGTATGTGTTGAAAAAAGTGAAGTTTATCAATGCGAGCAATTAGATAGATTGGGAATGGAAGTTATCCAAGTTGATCTAAGAGATGCGTACGCTTTTGGTGGAGGCCTGCACTGCTGTACAGCGGATGTGTACAGGGAAGGCAAATGTGAGGATTATTTTCCAAATCAATAATTATGAATAGACCTGACTTTTTTGAATTAAAAAATGGATCTAAGGTAAAGCTTCCATTTTCTACATCCGAGTATCAAAGTAGATTAGATAATCTAAGAAAAGTCATAAGTAAAAACAATCTAGATATGATTATTTTAACATCAATGCACAATATTGCTTACTACACTGGGTTTATTTATTGCTCATTCGGAAGACCATACGCTTGCGTCATTACAGAAAAAAAAATAGTAACGATTTCTGCCAATATTGATGCTAGTCAGCCGTGGAGACGTTCAGCGTATGATAATATTATTTATACGGATTGGAAAAAAGATAATTTTTTAAAAGCTATTGTTTCAATAATTCATAAAGATGAGCCTCCCAAAAATATAGGCATCGAAAATGATCATGTAACCGTTGAAATGAAAGAAAATTTAAGTTCTCTATTTAGTTTTTCAAATTTTAATGATGTTTCAAAGGAATTAATGAAACTTCGCATGATCAAATCTAACGAAGAAATAAAAATAATAAAAGATGGTGCAAAAATAGCTGATATTGGAGCCGAAGAAATGATTAAACATATTAAAGTGGGCGCTAGCGAATTGGAAATCGCAATATCTGGAAGAGATAAAATGGAAGTTGAAATTGCAAAGTTGCACCCAAATGCTGAATATATGGATACATGGGTGTGGTTTCAATCGGGTATCAATACAGATGGTGCACATAACCCAAAAACATCAAGAAAATTAATCTCAGGCGACATACTTTCGCTCAATACATTTCCGATGATATCTGGTTACTATACTGCATTAGAAAGAACATTATTTTTAAATAAAGTTGATGACGAATCCTTAAAAGCTTGGGAAGCGAATATAAAAGCACACAAGAGAGGTTTAGAGCTAATAAAACCTGGTGCAAAATGCTCAGCAATATGCGAAGAATTAAATGATATTTTCGCTCAACTTGGTTATCTTCAATATAGAACTTTTGGGTATGGGCATTCTTTTGGAATTCTCTCCCACTTTTATGGAAGAGAATCTGGATTAGAACTTAGAGAAGACGTCGACACTATTTTAAAACCGAATATGGTTATTTCTATGGAACCAATGATAATGATTCCAGAAGGAAAACCTGGAGCTGGAGGGTATCGAGAACATGATATTCTTGTTATTAAGGAAAATAGCGCTGAAAATATTACAAAATTCCCTTTCGGACCAAACCACAACATAATAAAATAATTTAATGTTAATAAAATCAAAATATATAACTCCAGAGTTTAAAAAGAAATATAATCCAAAAGTAGGTTTACTTGCATTGTCCACTGATCTTACTATAGAGAAAGATTTTAATTCTATATGCAATAAACTTCCACTTGATGTATTTGTTAATCGAATCCATAACGAAAATCCGTTAACTACAGAAAACCTTTTAAAAATGCGTGAACAAATTGAGTTGATTACAGAAAAAATTTTACCTGGAGAAAAAATTAATACAGTAGCTTATGGTTGCACATCCGGAACAATAGCTATTGGCGAAGACAAAGTTAAAGAAAAAATTCAATTAGCTAAACCAGATTGTTACGTAACCACGCCAATTACCTCAGCCATTAAAGCTTTTAAATTGATGAATATAAAAAAAATTGCCGTTTTTACACCGTACCCAGAATCTGTAAATAAAACTATTTATCAATATTTTTTTAAAAAAAATATTGAAGTTCTGTCATTTGGTACATTTAATTTAGAGTTAGATGCTGATTTTGCAAACATTGATCCAAAATATTTATCAGAAACCCTAATTAAATTAGACACAAACGGTGCGGATGCACTTTTTATCTCATGTACAGCTTTACCTGCTTTAGAGATTCTTAATGAAGTGGAAAAAAAAATAAGCAAACCAGTTTTTTCTAGTAATCAAACATTAATTTGGGATACCATAAGATCTGTTGGATATAAAACTCCAGTAGAAGGATATGGTCAACTTTTTAAGAAATAAAAATGCTTTTTGAAAAAACAGAATACAAAGAAAGATTAAAAAAAATTAAAGGAGCAATGCAAAAAAAAGGCATTGACTTATTAGTAGCCCATGATCCGGCTAATATGAATTACCTTACAGGGTATGACGCTTGGTCTTTTTATTATGCCCAATGTGTTTTGGTTCATATCAATGAGGAAGAGCCAATTTGTTTTCTCAGAGCGCAGGATGCTGGCGGAGGTCACATAAAAACTTATGTACACTCAAAAAACATTATAGCTTATGACGAAAAATATATTCACACATGGCCACTTCATCCATATCAATATTTAGTTGAAATAATAAAAGAAAGAAAGTGGGAGAAATCTATTATTGGTCTTGAGATGGATAGTCATTATTTTACTGCTTTTTGTTATGAAACAATAAAAAAAGGATTGCCCAATGCGAAATTCAAAGATGCAGAACGCTTGGTTAATTGGGCAAGAATTGTTAAATCAGATTCAGAAATTAAATTAATGCAAGCGGCTGCTCTTATAAGCGAAAAAGCAATGAAAACAGCTTTCAATATTATTAATCCCGGAGTCAGACAGTGCGATGCTGTAGCAGATATCCAAAAGTCTTTGTTTAATGGAACACCAGAATTTGGTGGAGATTATGCTAGTATTGCGACTTTGCTACCTACAGGAAAAGGAACTTCAGCTTCACATCTAACGGCAACTGAAGATAAATTTGTCAAAGGCGAAGCTACTATTATTGAAATTTCAGGTGTACATAAAAGATATCATTGCCCCATGGCTAGAACAGTATTGTTGGGAGAAAAGAATCAGAAAAAAATAGACACCATGAAAGCAACAAACGAAGCGTTAGATGCTGGTATTGCTGCAACAAAACCAGGCAATACAGCAGATGATGTTGCTCAAAAGTTTTGGGGAGTTTTAGATAAATACGGAATTAAAAAAGAGTCTAGAACTGGATACTCAATAGGTATTGGTTACCCGCCAGACTGGGGTGAACAAACATTAAATATATTAAAAGGTGATAAAACGATCTTACAACCTAATGTTACATTTCACATGATAGCTGTAATGCAGTTTGGTGAATGGGGAGTAGAGGCCAGCGAATCTGTAAGAGTCACAGAAACAGGATCAGAATTATTCTGCAGTTTATCTAGAGAATTACATATTAAAGCATAAAACCCTTGAAATAATTTTTTACAAATGTTTAATAATTAAAAATTATGACAACTGCTGAAAATTTTGTAAAATTTGAAAAAGTTGATAAGAGCTATGACGGCGAAGTCCTAGTTGTTCAAGATCTAAATTTGGATGTTCCAAAAGGTGAATTTCTTACAATGCTTGGACCGTCAGGATCTGGAAAAACCACAACATTAATGATGCTGGCTGGATTTGAAACTCCTACGGGTGGAGAAATATATTTAGAAGGTGAGGCTATTAATAAAATTCCTCCTAACAAAAGAGGAATTGGAATGGTTTTTCAAAACTATGCTTTGTTTCCACATTTGACAGTAAATGAAAATCTTGCTTTTCCGCTTGAAGTTAGAAAATTAAACAAATCAGACGTTGAAGAAAAAGTAAAAAAAACTTTGGACATGGTCGAGCTAGGTAGTTTTGGAAATCGAATGCCTTTACAATTATCAGGTGGCCAACAACAACGTGTTGCTTTAGCAAGATCTTTAGTTTTCGAACCAAGGTTAGTTTTAATGGACGAACCTTTAGGAGCGCTTGATAAAAAACTCCGTGAGCAAATGCAATATGAAATAAAACATATTCATGAACGTATAGGAATAACAGTTGTCTACGTGACTCACGATCAAAGCGAAGCACTAACGATGTCAAACCGCATTGCGGTATTTAATGATGGAAAAATTCAACAGATATCATCACCAAATATTTTATACGAAAAACCTGAGAATGCATTTGTTGCAAATTTTATCGGTGAAAATAATCAGCTTAAAGGAAAAGTAAAATCTATCAATGGAAAAAATTGTGTTGTAACCACCGATGGAGGCGACGAGATTACATCTCTTAAAATAAATGTTAATTCTGTGGGAGACTCTTCAACCGTATCTTTAAGACCAGAAAGAGTTGAGATTAATTCATCAGAAGGTAATTTTGAAAATTCTTTTGACGCAAAAGTAAAAGAGTTAATTTATTTAGGTGATCACATTCGAACAAGAGTTGAAGTTTGTGGTAACGATCAGTTTATCGTAAAAGTTCCGAATTCTTATAAGGGTGCAAATTTAAAAGAAGGAACATCTGTGAAACTTTCTTGGAAAGCCAGCGATTCAAGGGCATTAGATCTAGGTTAATTTCTTTTTTTTTTATTTTACAGCACTTTCTCAATATGTTTTAATCTTCTACTTATACGTATAATTAATCAAATAGAGGGTACATATGTTTAAATTATTAAAAGCTACTTTTCTTGGATTGATCGCGATGGCATTTACTGCATCATCATATGCAGACATCACGTTCGTATCTTGGGGCGGGGCTTATACAGCGAGTCAACAAAAGGCTTACGTAGATACTTGGAGCAAAGGCTCTGGAGTTACTGTTGAAAGTTACAACGGTGGCCTTGGAGAAATCAAAGCACAAGTAGAAGCAGGAAACGTAACTTGGGATGTAGTAGACGTACTTCCAGACCAAGCGATTACTGGTTGTGATGAAGGTTTATTTGAAAAAGTAGATCAAAGTTCATTTATAAATGATTTGGTAACTCCACCAGTATCAGAGTGTGTAGTGCCACAAATTTTTTGGGCTTACACAGCGTTTTATAGCAAAAGTGCTTTTCCAGGCAAGAAACCAAAAAATATTAAAGATTTCTTTAATGTTAAGAAGTTTCCTGGAAAAAGAGGAATACATACATGGGCAAACGCTTTAATAGAAATGGCACTAATTGCTGACGGCGTTAAAGCAAGCAAAGTATACGATGTAATGAGTACTCCTGAAGGAATAGATAGAGCATTTGCAAAACTAGATACAATTAAAGATCATGTTGTATTCTGGTCAGCTGGTTCTAAACCACTTGAATTAGTATCAAGCGGTGAAGTTGTTATGGCTTTAGCATACAACGGTAGAATTGGTGCTGCTATCCTTTCTGAAGGTAAAGACTTCGAATACATTTGGGATGCAACAGTTCTTGAGCAGGAATACCTTGTAGCAATTAAAGGTGGAAAAAATACTGCTGAAGCACTTGAGTTTATGGCTCACGCTTCAACTGCAGTATCGAATGCTGAACAAGCTAAATACATTCCATACGGCCCTATGAGAAAATCTGCTATCGCTATCATCAAAAAAGGTGAACCTTGGTTCGTAAAAGATGGTGGAAATATTGATATTATGCCTCATATGCCTACACATCCGAAAGTACTTAAGAGAGCTGTTATAGCTGACCCGTTTTGGTGGGCTGATAATGGCGCTGAAGTAAACGAAAGATATGGAGCTTGGAAAGGTAACTAATAATTCGTAATATTTTAAAAAAGGCGAGATGCAAATCTCGCCTTTTTTGTTTAGGGATAAATTTATGAACGAAACAACAGCAGGAACTATATTAACTACAGACGGAATTCCGTTAAAAATTAGTCTTCAAAAATCTGAAAGAAAAAATAAAATAAGAGCTTTTCTTTTAGTAACACCACTTTTATTTTTTATACTTTTTACATTCTTAATTCCTATCGGTGATATGTTGCTTCGAAGTGTTGACGATAGCTATATTAATACAGTTTTCCCAAAAACTTTTGAAAAATATAAAAAATGGGACAGGCAAGGTTTACCATCCGAAGAACTTTATGAAACAATGTTCTTTGAAATCAAAGAAGGTTCAGGCTATAGCGTAGGTAAAGCTACTACCCGAATGAATTACGCAAAATCGGGTTGGAAAAGTTTACTAAAAAAATCAAAACGTAAATTTAAAAAAATTGAAGAAGGTCCATTCAAAGAACAAATGATTGCAATCGACAAAAGATGGGCTGATATGGAATATTGGAAAGCTATAGGAGTGATGGTTGATCCCACAACAGCAGGATATTTTCTAAATGCAGTTGATTTAAAATATGATGTTAACAAAGAAGTTATTCGACAAAAGGAAAATAGAAGAATTTACAATGCCACATGGTTTAAAACATTTAAGGTGAGCGTTTTAGTTATGTTTTTTTTGTTTGATTTTGGGTTATCCAATTGCTTACTTACTAGCTACACTACCTTTGAAATACAGCAATCTTTTAATGATATGTGCTGCTGCCTTTTTGGACATCCTTGCTTGTTCGAACTGTAGCGTGGATGGTTATGTTGCAACAAAAAGGTGTTTTTAATAATTTATTAGTTATGTCTCATATTATTGCAGATGAGAACCGCTTTGCACTTATGTATAATCAAACAGCAACTATCATTGTAATGACGCAAATATTATTACCTTTTATGGTTTTGCCTCTGTACAGTGTTATGAAAACAATTTCGCCAAACTATATGAGAGCAGCTTTAAATCTAGGAGCTTCTCCTTTACATGCTTTTTATAAAGTTTATATGCCAAATTCAGTACCAGGAATTAGCGCGGGATGTATGCTCGTGTTTATACTTGCGATTGGATACTATATAACACCTGAATTGGTTGGAGGTAAGGATGGCCAAATGATAGGAAATTGGATTGCTTACCATTTAAAAACAACTTTAAATTGGGGGCTGTGTGCAGCTTTAGGGGCTATTCTTTTAGGTGTGATGACAGTTTTATATTGGGTTTATAATAAATTAGTTGGAATAGAAAATATTAAATTAGGATAATTATGGCTTTACCATCGTATGCAACGCCTGGACAAAGAATAGGTTACTATTCTTTTTTAACCTATTGTGGATTAGTCTTTTTCTTTTTAATTGCGCCTATTTTTATAATTCTTCCGTTGTCATTTAGTGCTTCACCATTTTTTGAATTTACTAGAGAGTTTATGAATTTAGAACCAGAAGCTTGGTCTCTTAGATGGTACAGGCAAATGGTTGGTATTAGCAGCATAGGAGATACAACGGTTGTTACTAACAAGTGGATGCTAGGAACTAGAAATAGTTTTTTCATTGGAACTTGTGCCACATTATTAGCAACTGCTCTAGGTACTGTTGCTGCTTTGGGTTTAAGCAGACGTAGTATGCCGTTCAAAGGTACTATTATGGCAATACTAATTTCTCCGATGATTGTTCCATTAATTATTACATCAGCAGGAATGTTTTTCTTTTACTCAAAAATTGGATTAACTCATACTTATTTAGGATTAATTCTAGCACACACTGCGCTTGGAACACCCTTTGTTGTAATTACAGTTACAGCAACTTTAACAGGTTTTGATACAAATTTAATTCGAGCATCACACAGTTTAGGTGCAGATACAATGCGAACATTTTTTAAAGTTATTATGCCTTTAATTCTTCCTGGTGTTATTTCTGGAGCTTTATTTGCTTTTATTACTTCTTTTGATGAAGTGGTGGTTGTTATGTTTGTTGGAAGCGTTGAACAAATAACGATACCTAAACAGATGTGGGCAGGTTTGCGTCAAGAAACAAGCCCTGTAATTTTATGTATGGCCACTTGTTTAGTTTTTTTATCAATAGCTTTATTGACGACAGTTGAGCTATTAAGAAGAAGAGCGGAACGACTACGTGGTATAAAATTACACAATTAATCTGAAACTGTGCCTACTACCCATAACGCAGCTACAATATATAACCAAATCATGTTAAATATATTATATGAATTTAAAATCTTTTAGAATAGACAACTTACAGTATTGCAATTGGTCAAAAGAAATATTTCAAATTAATAATCAAGCCAAATTAGACGCAATTCATGTCACTATTGCTTATCATGAAGATTTTAATGAAGTAGAAAAGAACATAAATATTTGGAATAAATACTTTAAAGAATTCAAAGATTTAATTTTTCATGGAAAAACATACAAAGATATAGAGAAAGCTCATAAAGAAAAAAAAACTGCAGTTTTTTTTGGTTTTCAAAACTGTTCTCCAATTGGAAACAATATAGGTTTAGTTGAAGAAATTCATAAATTAGGAATAGTTTTTATGCAGCTGACTTATAACAATCAATCTTTGTTAGCCACTGGTTGTTATGAAGAAAATGATAGTGGTGTTACCAGAATGGGAAAAGAAGTTATTAAGGAAATGAACAAACTTGGTGTGGTGGTTGATATGTCTCATTCAGCTGAAAAATCTACATTAGATGCAATTAAAATATCCTCTAAACCTATAGCAATAACACATGCAAACCCATCTTTTTGGTTTGAGGCAAAAAGAAATAAATCAAATGAAATTTTAAAAGCCTTAGCTGAATCTGGTGGAATGATAGGGCTTTCTTTATATCCGCACCATTTAAAAGATAAATCAAATTGCACCTTAGAAAGCTTTTGTGAAATGGTTGCTAAAACTTCAGACTTAATTGGAATTAAACATATAGGAATTGGTTCAGATCTTTGCATAGGACATCCAGACTCTGTTGTTGACTGGATGAGAAATGGAAAATGGACAAAAACAAAAGATTATGGAGAGGGAAGTTCTTCAGATGTAAGTTTTCCTAAACAACCTATTTGGTTTGAAGATGCAAGAGGTTTTAAAAACTTAGAGGATGGTTTAAAAAAAGTTGGTTTCAAAGAATCTGAGGTAAATGACATACTAGGAAATAATTGGTATAATTTTTACCGAGGTATAAACAGTTGAACAAGTTGAATATAAAATTTAGAAACCCCAATGAAATAATGAAGCTTTCAAGACTGGGATCATTTCACCAGTCCAAGCTTTCTTTCTTGAGAAGCTTTATTAGAGAATTTAAAGATTGGGACTATAAAAGAAACTCATTTGATTTAGACGAAAGAGGTTATGGTACAGCAATCTATTCGTTTAGCAAAAACCAAAGAAACTATTCTCTAGTTTGTTTTGCACAACATATTAATCCAGATGAAAGATCAGATAGAGTTATAGCAACAAAATGGGACGCCGCTTTTGTTTTGCACGACGGTGTTCCAACTAAAGAAGATATTAAACGCTTAAAAGAAAATGTGCCCAAACAAGAAGTAGGAAGAGTAACATATAAAGAACTCACTCTATCAAGGGCAAATAAGTCAGTAAGAGCATTTGATCATGTTGTTGATTTTTTAAGTCTGGGAAAACAGCCAGATAAAAAATTATTAAATAAAGTCGGATATCTATATCGTACAACAGCCGTTTATGGTTCTGGAAAATTTGGTTTAGCTGATCGCTTTAGAATTAAAGATAGAAAAGAAATTTATGGACCATTTAGATTAGAAATGATGCTTGTCTATTTAGTAAGACAATTTACTTTTGATCAAGTTAACCATATAGCAAAGTCTCAAAACCCAGATAAAGCTGTTGAGTTAGA
>CAJQSJ010000038.1 GCA_905612535.1 uncultured Pelagibacteraceae bacterium
TTTCTATTGTTTCAATAAAAATTAATATTATTGAAATTACCATCAATACAAATAATGAAAATTTTTGCTTGTTCCCTCTATCAAGGAAAGCTGAACGTACTGCTATTCCAAAATCATCTCTATCTGTGTTCATAAAATCATTAACTACAAAAACTTACTGCACTAACATTGTAGAGAATGTATCTTCTTGATCTAAGGCTTTTCCGGTTCCAAGCGCAACGCAAGACAAAGGGTCTTCCGCAATAACAACTGGTAGTCCCGTTTCCTTAGAAATAAGTTTATCTATATTTTTTAAAAGCGCTCCTCCTCCGGTAAGTACTAGACCCATATCTACTAAGTCTGCTGATAACTCTGGTGGAGTTTGTTCTAAAGCATCTTTAATTCCAGCTAAAATTTGTGATAGTATTGGTTTTAAAGCTTCTGCTGTATCCTCTTCTTTTAAAGTGATTTCTTTAGGGGTGCCTGATCTTATATCTCTACCCTTCATTAAAAAAGTATTTTGGCTTGTTGAAAAAGCCGTGCCTATTTCTTTTTTAATTTTTTCTGCACTTGCTTCACCAATTAATAAATTAAACTGTTTTCTCATATATGAGATTATTGCTGAGTCCATTGCGTCTCCAGCGATCCGTAGCGAGTTTGCATAAACTACACCACCTAGTGACAATACTGCAATTTCTGTAGTACCACCTCCGATATCAACGACCATAGATCCTGTTGCTTCAGAAATAGGAAGGCCAGCCCCTATGGCGGCGGCTATTGGTTCTTCAATAAGTGACACTTTTCTTGCTCCAGCAGCCAATGCTGAATCTTGAATAGCTTTTCTTTCAACTGGGGTTGATCCAGTAGGAACACAAATTAATATTTTGGGGTTTGCAAAAGATTTTCTTTTATGAACCTTCCTAATAAAGTGTTTGATCATTTCCTCAGTCACAATAAAATCAGCAATTACACCATCTCTTAATGGTCTTACTGCCGTTATATTTCCTGGTGTTCTACCAAGCATTGTTTTTGCTTCGTCTCCAACTGCTAAAACAGATTTTTTTCCTCTTTCTTCAATTATAGCAACTACTGATGGCTCATTTAAAACAATACCTTGTCCCTTTACAAAAACTAGAGTATTCGCAGTACCTAAATCTATAGCCATATCTGTTGACCAGATTTGGGTCATGTCTTTAAAAAAATTTCCAAACATTATATTCCTTTCATTTTTTCTTGCCCATAATCTTCTGGAGCAGTTTTATTTCTTTTAATTATCATCTTATTTAAAGCATTTAAATAAGCATTGGCAGAAGCAACAAGAGTGTCTGTATCAGCCGCTTGTCCAACTGTTATTTTACCTTTTTCTTCAATCCTTACGCTCACTGTAGCTTGAGCATCTGTTCCTTCTGTTACAGCATGTACTTGATATAATTGTAGTTTTACTTCGTGTGAATACAATTTTTTTATACATTTAAAAATAGCATCTACTGGTCCGTCTCCAGTTTCAGATGCTTTTTTTATTTCTCCATAGACTTCTAATGTCATATCTGCTTTTTGTGGCTCTCCAGTTCCAGCGAATACTTTTAAAGATTTTAAATTTATTACATTGTCTCCTTTAATTAAGCTATCATCTACTAAAGACGCAATATCATCATCATAAACATGCTTCTTTTTATCAGCAAGAATCTTAAATTTTCCAAATGCAGTTTGAATTATATCATCAGTAACTCCCGTGTAACCAAGATCATTTAACTTTTCTTTAAAAGCATGTCTGCCAGAATGTTTTCCCATTACTAACGAACTTTGTTTTACTCCAACACTTTCTGGGGTCATTATCTCATAAGTATTTCTGTTTTTTAACATGCCGTCTTGATGAATGCCCGCTTCATGAGCAAAAGCATTTTTTCCAACTATCGCTTTATTAAATTGAACTGGATATGTAGCGCTGGAGACAAGTTTAGATGCCTTATTTAATAGTTTTGTATTAATATTTGTATAAAATGGCATCAGATCATTTCGAGTTTTCATTGCCATTACTATTTCTTCGAGCGCAGCATTTCCTGCTCTTTCGCCTATTCCATTTATTGTACATTCAACTTGTCTTGCTCCTGCCATTACTCCAGCTAGGGAATTTGCAACTGCAAGACCTAGATCATTATGGCAATGGGTTGATAAAATTGCTTTATCTATATTAGGCACTTTATTTATTAATTTTTTTATAATTTGTGTAAATTCTGATGGCACTGAATATCCTACTGTATCAGGAATATTGATTGTTGTGGCTCCACATTTAATTGCTAGCTCAACTGTTTTGCACATAAAATCAATATCAGTTCTGGTTCCATCTTCACATGACCACTCAACATTATCTGTAAATTTTCTTGCATAAGTTACATGTTCCTTAATTGCATCTAAAACTTCTTCAGTATTTTTATTTAACTTATGTTTCATATGTAATGGACTGGTTGAAATAAAAGTATGAATTCTAAATCTCTCAGCAAACTTTAATGAATCCTTGCATGCATCAATATCTTTTTTGGTATGCCTAGATAACCCACAAGGAATTGATGTTTTTAAAATTTTACTAACTTCGCTAACTGATTCAAAATCTCCTTTGGAAGCTGCTGGAAATCCTACTTCAATAATATCTATACCAATTTGATCAAATAAATATGATATGTTTAACTTTTCTTCTAAACTCATTGATGCGCCTGGAGACTGTTCGCCATCACGCATTGTAGTATCGAATATATAAACTCTGTTTTTATCTCCGGACATAATCCCTTTTGCCCAAGTTTTGGCTTGGTGATTTTAAATTTTTAATAAGAATATGATACAACCAAAGTGGGTTATGTGCAAAAGATTTTTTTTTATCTAACCCAGTTTGGGTAATTTTATTTTTTTGATAAAAAAAATTAACCGGTTTTGTTAATTTTTATCCTTATCGACCAATTTATTCTTACCAAT
>CAJQSJ010000039.1 GCA_905612535.1 uncultured Pelagibacteraceae bacterium
TACCTCCCTGATGGTACCACTTAGATCTTTAGTACCAGTAATAAACATTTTTAATCCAGAAGTACTAAATGCAATACCAGATGGGTTTCTTTCCTCATTATCTAATCTTAAAAAACCTACATGAGATAAAGTTGATATATTAAAACCTGTAGATAAATCGTATTGATCAACATCATTATGGCTTGTTCCTATTATAAACATTCTGGTACCATCAGGATTAAACTCTATACCAAACGGTTCACCATCCTGAGCACTCACATCTTTTGTTCGTAACAAATTAACTCCCTCTGAAAGATCAAAACCTACATCTAATTTATATTGGTATATGGTATCATTCTGACCTCCAGCAACATACATCATTGTTCCATCATTATTAAAATCAAAAGCAAAAAGTGTACTATCATCGTTCTGAACACTAAAAAAACTTTCATAAGTTGCTGATGACAAATCAAAATTTGCAGTAAGTAAATATTCGTGCACTCGATCATTTGTTGTCTCACTAACAAACATTTTTGATCCATCATTGTTAAATTTTACAGACATTGGATCGCCGACACTAATAGCCAAACTATCTACATAAGAAGCTGTCGATATATCAAAGGCAGTAGATAAAGTATATTCATGTAAATCATCATCAGCATTACCAGAAGTTGAAGAATTATTTTCTTGTCCACCAACAACAAACATTTTTGTTCCATCGTTATTAAAGGTAAGACCTCTAGGCTTAGTTTCTTCAGTTTCAACTGAAAAGTTTTGCACAAAGAGTGGAGTAGCATTATCACCGCTTTCTAAAGCAGCAGCATCTTCTTTAACAAAAGTTAGAATGCATAATACAATACTAAAAATACCAAAAAATTTTCTTAAACGAATCGCCATTATTTACCTTAATAAAAAATTAACAATATTGATTCATCAGCCTGTCTTTGTATTTACTCTGGCGCTGGTTTGAAGAGTGTTTTTTTGTGAGTCTTTATGCGGTTAATTTTTATGAATTTTAAAGTTATCCACATACCATTTTCATTTGTGTGGCTTTTCATAATGTTAACTATTTCAGTTCTACATTTCTTCATGCACATGATACTTATGGATTCAGACAATGAATTAGCGATGAATTTAGGAGAAATCTATCTTGTAACTGAGAATGGTAACGAGAGATTAGGTAAGAAGAAACTTGATTTAGTGGTCGGATAGGATGAATTCCGTTAGTTTGTCGACTAGTCTCAATAAATAACCCCGTCTTTTCTCCTTTTCTTAAAATAGACTACTTAAAGATAAGTTGAGATTATTATTTTTTTGACTAAATAGATCGTTTTCTAATTGAAACCCTAGATTAAATGGACCTAAAGGTTTAGCAATTTTTATACTTGAACTAAGAGATTCTTCACCTTTAAAGGAAAGTAAATATTCTGTTTCTTTCCTTGATAAAAAACTCGCTGTAAAATAAATGGTATTCATATAACCTTTGTTAATAATTTTTTCATGCTCAAGTTCACCACTTAAAGTTAATCCTTTTTCATTAGTAAAATCAAAACCGAAGCTACCTTTCAAAATATCTTGGGTATTTTCATTAGCTTTATAAGCGTAAGTTTTACTGCTATCCGATACATAGTATGAATGTGCCTTAGAGTTAGAGGCAACTTCTTTACTATATCCAAAATTTACTTTTTGTTTTAAAATTCCAGTTTCCAAAATATAATCTCGATCAGTCATCACGCCTAAAGATCCCATGAGAGAATTTATGTCTTGATCATCGTATCTAAGAGCTTCAATTCCGCTTTCTGTATAACCTTCAAGCCTAGTATGACTTACTTCAATTCGACTTGTCGGTACTACATTTGTTTCATTATATTCAAATTCTCGTCCAAATTTTATAGATCCAAAAACTTGCTTACCTTTTCGCTCACCCTTATTTGTATCTGTATCTCCACTATTTCTTCTAACAAGATCAGTATCTAAATGACTTGCGCCAATTACACCGTCAATAAATCTACTTTCATCTGAGTAATGAGTTCCATAAATTGATAAACTTATTGCATTCGTATCAACTTTTGAACCATATGTTCCAATATCAACCTCATCACGTCCAAATCTTAAAGCCGCTCCATATACCGTATTGAAAAATCTTGATGCTTTGCTGCTATCAATTTTTTTATCAGCACCAATTGAAATACCCAGAGCACTAATATCTTGAGCTGAACTTAAGCTCGTCTCCCCAGCTTTTCCAAAACTCACACTCCCTTCACTCCATAACGCCCAATCTTTTGGAAAAATTTTTTGAAGTGAACGAATAGATAATTTTGGTGCAAGATTAGTTAACTGATCTAAAGTTGTATTTGAAACATTAACATCAATATCTTGCCTATTAAGGCTTCCATCTTTTTTATGAGTTTTTATAAAAGATAATCTTTTTAAGGCCGCTTCCGATGATTTTTTTGCAAATATTTTAACAATTTCTACTTGAGCTTCTATAGAAGCCACCACATCTTTAATTTGTGAAGGATCATCACATGTTGATGAACTGGTTACTTTAAAAGCACAGCTTAAGGTATATTCATTTACATCATCTCCCGCATTACCCGTCAGAAACATTTTAGTTCCATCGTTATTAAATACTAATTCTCCTGGTTTTGTCTCTTGACCGCTAAAACTAAAACTAGCTAAAAAAGAGGCGCTGGAGACATCAAAGCCAGTTGATAAGGTATATTCATGTACTTTATCTGCCCCCTGACCAACCACAAACATTTTAGTTCCATGGTTATTAAATGCTAAACCTCCTGGATGTTCATCTTCACTTTGAACACTAAAAGCATCAACAAAAGAAGCAGTTGATACATCAAAACCAGTTGATAAGGTATATTCATTTACAGCATCATTCTCCTTACCCGTCACAAACATTTTAGTTCCATCGTTATTAAATGCTAAACCTGTTGGAACATCCTCTTCATTACTAATATCAAAACGTTCGGCATCTCCCGCATCAGTAGCAGTTGAAACATCAAAACCAGTTGATAAGGTATATTCATGTACTTTATCTTCCGTCTGACCCAATATAAACATTTTAGTTCCATCGTTATTAAATACTACACTTGATGGAACTGTATCTTCATTTTTAACATCAAATAAAACAACAAAAGAAGCTGTTGATACATCAAAGGCAGTTGATAAGGCATATTCATTTACTTCCTGTCCATCAAAACCCGTCACAAACATTTTAGTTCCATCGTTATTAAATGCTACACCTCTTGGATCATGCTCTTCACTTTGAACACTAAAAGCATCAACAAACACACCCGCTGCTTGCGCTGTGCTAACAAAAGTTAGATTAAAAATTAAGAAAATTGAGAATAATTTCTTTAAAAACGTAGTTAATTTTTTTATTAAACGAATCGCCATTATTTACCTTAATAAAAAATTAACAATATTGATTCATCCGTCTGTCTTTGCACTTACTCTGGTGCTAGTTTGAAGAGTGTTTTTTTGTGAGTCTTTATGCGGTTAATTTTTATGAATTTTAAAGTTATCCACAGAACTGCTAATGTCTTCTTCAAGCATATGATATTAATGGATTCAGACAATGAATTAGCGATGAGTTTAAGAGAAACCTATCTTGTAACCGAGAACGGTAATGAGAGATTAGGTAAGAAGAAACTTGATTTAGTTGTTGGATAGGATGAATTCCGTTAGTTTGTCGACTAGTCTACAAAAATAACTCCGTCTACTCAACCATCAGTATTTAACTTAGTTAGTATTAGCTATATATATACTTGGTTTTCGACATAGAGCCGAGTTCAAACCGTTTTAAGGTTTTAAGTACCTAGATCAAAAAAAAATTATAAAAAAAAATCACAAAAAATGGTACCTTAATCAAGAAAGGAAAAATATTATGTATTTAGCGTTGGGCTGGGCTGGTGCCATCTCGTGTGTTCTCTGTTATGCTTATAACTATATTAGTTATGCTTATATTGCATTATTTTTTGCAGTAGCAGGATTTATTACCCACCATAAAGAATCAAATAAATAAAAAATAGCGAACAAAAGAAAGGAGAAAATATTTAGGATAGAGCTCCAGTTACAAGTCTGTTGCAAGTTTCAAAAAATAACCCCCTACCGTTCACTGTGTGCTATATAAGGATACCTTCGTGTTGGTTCATGCTGAATAGGATCGTGGCTTCTAATCACACGCTTACGATTAATTTCATCTTTTCTTAATAATTTTGAAGCAGTTCAGTTTTTTTTTGTTTATTAATAAATAATTATAATTTTAAAGCCTAAATTTATCAAAAACTATAAATTAACTCCTCTATTATTTTTTTTGTATTATATTTTTGTTTCCAATTGGGATAGTGTTTTCTAAATTTTTTAGTGTCTGATACATACCAAATATGATCACCTATTCTATTTTCTTTATGATAATTTTTTTTTATTTTAACATTAGTTATTGATTCCACTAAATTTAAGGCTTCTATTACAGAACAATTAGATGTTCTGCCTCCACCAATGTTATAAACTTCACCTGTTTTAGGTTTTTTAAAATAGTTCCAGAAACATTCAACTAGATCGTGACTGTGAATATTATCTCTTACCTGCTTGCCCTTATAACCAAAAATAGAATATGTTTTTTTTACTAATGATGACTTAACTAGGTAAGATAAAAATCCATGTAGCTTTACTCCCGAATGATTGGGGCCGGTAATACATCCCGCTCTAAATGAAACTGTTTTTAATCTTTCATTTTTACCATACTCTTGTACAATTAAATCTGCATAACTTTTTGATGCTCCAAAAAAACTATGAATACAATTATCTATATTCATGCTTTCGTTTATTCCTTTAAAATACTTGTGTTTTTTTGAAATTTCCCATCTTGATTTTAGTTCCTGTAAAGGCAATAAATTTGGGTTGTCTCCATAGACTTTGTTGGTTGACATAAAAATAAATGACGCATTTTTAGAATATTTGTTGGTTAAATTTAAAATATTTAATGTTCCTAAAGCATTTATACCAAAATCAACAAACGGTTTGGTTTTAGCCCAATCATGGGAAGGTTGGGCTGCTGAGTGTATAACTAATTTAATTGAATTTTTATACTTTTTAAAAATATTTTCTAAAGCTGAATAATTTCTTATATCAATATTTTTATGTGTATAATTTTTATGCTCTTTTATTAATTTTCTTTTTATCCAATCAATATCTCCATCTTTACCAAATAATTTTAATCTAAAATTATTGTCAATACCAATTACATCAAATCCTTTTGATGAAAAAAATTTTACTGACTCTGAACCCACAAGTCCGCAAGAACCTGTTATTAGAACTACGCTCATTTTATATATTTTTTTAATTCTTTTTGGTTATCTAACATCCATTTATAAACGTCTTGTAAAATATTTAAAAAAGATTTTCTATTTCTCCACTTGTAAATTTTTTTAACTTTTGAATTGTCGGTAACATAGTAAGGTATATCATATTCAGAGGTGCTTTTTTTAGAACCTATTTTGATATGATTTGATGTCACTTGTTGACAAAGCGTTGTTAAATTTTTAAGAGAAGTGGCATTTTTTTTTCCACCTCCAACATTTACTAATAAATTAAAATTCTTGTTAATTTTTTTCACTTGCAACGCAATTAGTTCACATACATCATCTATATGAATTACATCTCTAATTTGTGATCCATTACCCCCGAATCCAATATAATTTAATTTTTTCTTGTTCAAATGTTTCCAAACCCAAAGACTTACAAAACCTTGGTCTTGTTTACCAAACTGCCACGGTCCAGAAATCACTCCAAATCTATTTACAATATATTTAATTTTATATAAAAAAGAAAATTCTCTAATTAAATGTTCTGAACTATATTTGCAAAAACCATAAACTGATTTTGGTCCAGCGGTGCTAAACTTTTCATTTATAGTTTTATTATTATTTTTTAGTTTATGTAGTTCATCTATAGAGTACACTCTACTTGATGAAAGAAAAATTAATTTTGATTTATCTTTCGTGCATTTTTTTAAAACATTCAAAGTACCAACCAAATTTGTATTAAATACCTTGTTGATATCTTTTTTTGATGTTTCAACAGCTGCTTCTGCGCAACAATCAATTATTAAATCATATCGTGGCAATCTTTTTACTAATTTGTTGTTTGCTATGTCTATTTTAAAATTTTTTATTTTTTTTTTCTTTAGTCTTTGAAGGTTTAATCTGGATCCGCCTCTACTCAAATTATCTAAGGAGTTAATTAGAGTGCCAATTTTATTATTTTTAAAAAATATTGCTAGATTTGAACCTACAAATCCACAACCACCTGTAATAAGTATTTTCATGTTGGTAAAAATTATCTATTATCACTAATAATTAGAAAATAAAACTAATATTATGAAACTTTCAATAATAATCCCAGTGAGAAATGAAGAATCTTCAATTAAAAAAACAATCGATCAATTACTAACTAAACTAAAAATTTTGTCTTATGAAATAATTTTTATTAATGATTTTAGCACTGACAATACCTTTGAGGTTATTAAGGCTTCAATTGAAACAAAACCTCAAATTAATATTTATAATAATCAGAGAAAAGGATTGGGTGGAGCAATAACGCAAGGTATTGTTAAAGCAAGTGGAGAAGCTTTATGTATTATGATGTCAGATTTATCAGACAGCATTGAAGATTTAGAAAAATACTATAGCATTATTAAGGACAACAATGTTGATGCCGTATTTGGTTCCAGATTTATAAAAAGATCAAATGTTGTTGATTACCCTAAAAAAAAATTAATACTAAATAGAATTTTTAATACAATAACCAAATTGGTTTTTTTAAGTGATTATAATGATTTTACAAACGCCTTTAAAATTTATAAGAAAGAAGCTTTATTAAATACTTTTCCATTAGTTTCGGAAAGTTTTAATATATTTTTAGAATTGCCTTTAAAAATTATTTCAAGAAAAATGAAATACAAAATTATTCCAATTTCATGGATAAATAGAAAAGAAGGATCTTCTAAATTTGATACAAAAGAATTAAGAGCAAAATATTTGTTTACTTTAATCTACTGTTTTCTTGAAAAAATACTTTTAAAAAAATAGTTTATTTAAACTAAATAGTTTTAAGATGATTCTAAAACAAATTTTTCTTAATTAGCTTTAGATTTTAAATGATATTGTAAACCATCAAATTTAGTGAAAAGAGAATTAATAAGCGGATGTTGTATGGCTTTGAGATTTTCTTCTAAATCAAGATTTTGTTCAGCAACGTATGTTGTGTGTGCAGCTGCATGTACCAAAACGTGATACCATGGTTTACTTTTTAGAGGACGTGATTGGGCAACTTGTTCGTACCACTCGTCTGTGCTTTGAAAGAAAGGATCAATGTCAAACACCACTCCCGCATAATCAAATAACTTATGATGTACAATCTGACCTATTCTAAATTTAGCTTTATAATCAATCATTTTAATTAATGATTGTGTTCTTCAATTCCATTTTTTTTTAATAAATGATGCATTCTTTCATGCTCTTTATAGGTAAAACCATAAAATACAATTGTGGTCACAATTGAACCAATCACAATTCCTTGAACAAATCTAAATATTGTTTTTTTATTTCGTTGTTTGGTTTCTTTTGTCATTTTTTTTCCACGTTTTTTTGCTTGGTAAAATTTAAAAACTGAATAAATAATTAGAGCAAAACCTATAATCCAAGAAATCGGATGGTTAACAACTGCAATAAAAGACCCCCCAAACAAAACGGCAATGAATCCACTGATCCAACATATAGGGCACATAATTTAAATACCTTTTTGAATTGTAGAATAAATAGTTTCTTTATCCGTTTGACCAACTATACGAGATACCTCGTTATCACCCTTATAAACAACAATGGTTGTCCAAAACTTAATACCAAGTAATTGAGCTATATCTTTGTTTTTGCTTTGCTCATAGCTTAAAAAAATAATATTTTTAAATTCTTTTTCAGCCTGATCTAAAATTTTAGTTTGTTTGCTGCAAGTACCGCACCAAACTTCATAAGAGTTAATAACCATTGTCTTTCCTGAAGCCTTTGCTTTTTCAAAAATCTCGATGGAAAAATTATTCTTTTTCTCAACCGCATTTGCAGATAAACAAACAAATAAAAATAAAGTAATTAATATTTTTTTCATAATTCAATGTATCAAATTTTATATGCTATTTAGTCAACAAAATAGTAGCATCTTTTGAAAATAGTTTAAGACGCAACTGTGGCGAAAAGATTTTTAATTTTTGTTAATTTATCTAACTTATTTGAGTTGTATTGTTAATTTTATGTTTAAAAAGAGACGTGCGTTAAGCTTCTAAACTTAAGTAAAGCTGGGATTATTTAATTGCTTGGTGGACACTCTGGTTGACTCTACTTCACACTAGTTGTTGAGGACAATTGATCATTTATTCATATTAACGTTATTTCAACTATCATTAATATTGAGACAACAAGGAAAGGTTTAAATATTTTTAATGAAATTTTTTTCCTAAATATGAAAAAATAATACTATATTTTTTTTTCCAAACAATTTTATACTTCTTTTTTTTTAAAAAAAGATAAACAGGGTGCTTTTTAAGTTCATATTTATTTTTTGGAGAAGAGCCGCGATGATGTATTTCAACGCAAATTAACTCTGGTTGGTATTTTTTAAAATTTAAAGATTTTAAAACATCAAGCTCGGTTTTTTCAGTGTCAATATTTAAAAAATTAATTTTTTTATTTTTAAAAATTGATTTTGCGATAATATCATTAAGCTTAAAACATCTAATTAATCTAATATCATAACCATTTAAATAAGCAGTCTTTGCTGCAGAAACATTGGTAGTGCTCATAGTATTAATCATGTTTTTTGTATAATATTTTTTAATCTTTTTGCTGCTATTGGATACCGCTGCGTTCACATTATAATCATTTGACCTGGCCATATTAAATAAATCAACTGATAATGGATTAATATCAATGTTAATACCTTCCCACTTTTTTTTAAAAAGTAAATATGTGTTGCTCCAAAAAAAAGGATGGTAAGCCCCAACGTCAACATAAAAACCTTTATTGAGCATTTTAAAGTATTTTTCTGTAAAAATGTCTTCGCCAAAAATTGACTGAGATTTTTTTAGAATAAATGAATTGTGCTTAATATACAGGGCATAAAGTTTATAAAGAAAATTAAAATTCTTGTAAAAGTAATGTCCTCTTGTTTTTTTCATTTAAATTTATATTTTAAAATTAGATAATTTGTATATCTTTATTATGAAAGATTGCAAATAGTTTTCAATTTAGGTACAAAAAAGTTGGATTTGGAGATAGGATAATTAATTGAAAACAGGAATAATAACTACAGATACTTATTTAAATCATGATACGGGACAAGATCATCCTGAAAGAGCAGAGCGCGTAACTGTTGTTATTGAACATTTAAAAAAATTAAAATCTAAAAATTTAGTTTGGAAGAAACCAACAAAGTTCGATCTTAAATATTTACAACTTGCTCATGACAATAATTATTTAAAAAGTGTAAACGATTCTTTCCCAAGGGAGGGTGTTCACTTTCTAAATGGAGACACAATCCTGTCTCCTGGAAGCAAAGAAGCAACGATAGATGCTGTTGGGTCAATAATTACAGCAATTGATGGTGTGATGAAAAAAAACTTTAGAAATGCCTTTTGCGCAGTGAGGCCACCAGGACATCATGCAGAGAAAAAAAAAGCTATGGGTTTCTGTGTTTATAATAATGTGGCAGTTGGTGCTTATTATTTGCTAGAAAAGTATTGTTTATCCAAAGTGGCTATTATTGATTTTGATGTTCATCATGGTAACGGAACACAAAATATTTTTTATAACAATGAAAATGTTTTATATATTTCAACTCATCAATATCCTTATTATCCAGGCTCCGGTGCGGCAAATGAAAAAGGCATCAAGGATAATGTTCTAAATATTCCTTTAGCAGCTGGTACGCGAACTCATGAGTTCTTGAATGCCTACGATAGAGTTTTTAAAAAACTTAAAAACTTTAATCCTGAATTTATTTTATTATCAGCTGGTTTTGATGCTCATAAGGATGATCCTCTTGCTCAAATTAATCTAGAATCTAACGATTATTATACTTTGACAAAAAGAATAATGACTCTATCAAAAGAGCTTTGTGAAGAAAAATTAGTTTCTATTTTAGAGGGTGGCTACAATTTAAAAGCTCTTCAAGAAAGTGTTAATTACCACGTAAAGTCTTTAATGGAATAGTTAGTATTTAATATTTTTTAAATAAAGGCCACAGGCAGGAGCTGGTGGAGCACATTTTGATCGACTCTTTGATTTAAATGATTTTTTAAAATCGTTAATATTCCACTTTCCTTCACCTAAATATTTAATACAACCAACCATAGATCTAACTTGATTTTGTAAAAAGGACTTAGATGTAAATTTTAAAATTATATTATCTTTATTTTTTTTAATTGAAATATTTTCCATAGTTTTAATCGGGGATTTTGCGCTGCACGAAGATGATCTGAAAGTAGAGAAATTATGAGTTCCTAATAATAAATTTGCACCTTTTTTCATTGTTTCGATGTTTAGCTTTTTACGAATATGCCATGCTTTATTTTTTTGTAGAGCTAACGATGATTCTCTATTAATTATTATATACTCGTAAGTTCTTTTTTTTGCATTAAATCTTGAATGAAAATTTTTGCTAATTTTATTTACCTTTAAAATAGCAATAGGTTTGCTACCAATATGTTGATTTAGACCTGGTAAGAATTTTTTTTTCCCTATTTTTTTTTCTAAATCAAAATGAGCAATTTGACCAAGTGCATGTACACCAGCATCCGTTCTTCCCGCTCCTATTACAGCTACTTTTTCATTAGATAGATTAAATATTGCTTTTTGAAGCACCTCTTGAATTGACAACCCATTTTTTTGAAATTGCCATCCTACAAATTTTGTTCCATCATATTCTATTTGGAGTTTATATCTTTGCATTAACTTAAAAGGTAATCCTTGTTAATTTTTTTTCCTAACAAAAAGTCTTTAGCAGTTTGCTTAGTTTTGCCTTCGCGTTGCAATTCTAAAATTTGAATAGAATTAGTCTTGCATGCAACTGTTAAATTTTCATTAATAATTAAACCTTGTTTTCCGTTTTGTGATGATATTTTTGCTCTTAAAATTTTAAATCTTTCGTTTTTATAATTAAACCACGCTCCTGGTCTTGGACTTAAACCATGGATATGTGCTAACACTTTATTTGCATCTAAGTTCCAATTAATCTTTGTTTCATTTTTATCAATTTTCTTAGCATATGTTGCGTCTACATGTATTTGCTCTGTAAATTTTGAAATACTACTTTCAATATTTGTTAGGGTATCAATTAATAAATCCGCACCTATTAATGAAAGTTTTTTTTCTATTTCTCCATGAGTTTCGTTTTGGTTTAAATCTATTTCTTTTGAAGCCAAAATAGGACCGCTATCTAATTTTTCTTGAATTTTCATAATAGTTAAACCTACTTTTTTATCACCATTTATGATTGCCCTTTGAATAGGCGCTGCCCCTCTCCACTTTGGAAGTAATGATGCGTGAATGTTAATAAAACCAAATTTTACTACTTCCAAAAAGACTTTGGATATTATTTGACCATAAGCAACAACCACCACAACATCAGGCAATAATAACTTAAAATTTTTTAAAACTTCGTGGGTATTTAAATTCATAGGATTATCAAAATTTACATTATTTTTTTTACAAAAATCTTCTATCGGCGATGCATTGACTTTTTGACCTCTTTTAGATTTTTTGGGAGGTTGAGTATAAACTTTTAAAATATTAAATTTTTTTTTAATCAATATTTCTAAAGTTGGTACTGAGAACTCTGGAGTTCCCATAAATACTATTTTAAGTGGCATTATTATATTTTTTGAATTAAACTATAATTCTTTCAATTTCTTTTTTTTGCTTAGAAAGTTTTTTTACAATCATTGTTTTTTTTAATTTTGATAAATAATCAATAAATAATATACCTTCTAAATGATCAATTTCATGCTGAATACAAGTTGCAAGCATTCCTTCTGCTTCTATTTCTTGTGGGTTCCCATTATAGTCTAAAAATTTAATTTTACATTTCGCTGGCCTTTCAATCTCAGCAAACTGTCCTGGTAGCGATAAACATCCCTCTTCATATATAGAATTGCTATTAGATTTACTTATAATTTCAGGATTAACAAAGTGCATGGGCAACTTTTCGCCTTCTTTCTTTGAAGTGTCCATAACTATAACTCTTTTCGGTACCCCAACTTGAATTGCAGCAAGGCCAATTCCTGGAGCCGCATACATTGTCTCTAACATATCATCTATTAGTTCACGGATTTTTTCATCGACAATCTCTACTGGTAAAGATTTTTGCCTTAAAACATCATTAGGTTCTTTTAAAATTTCTCTTAAAGCCATATGCATATAAATAAATTATAAAATAATTATAGTCAAGCATGGCTACTACCAAACATATAAATTAAACTTTTGGATTAAGCACTATATTCAAAATATTATTTCTAACTTTTTTTAAATTTAATTGATTTAAAGTTTTAATTAAAAAATAAACAGTTTCCTGATCTAAATCTTCTATTTTGTCTTCACCTATTATTTCTATAATTTTTAGCAGCACCATTCCTAGTTGCTCTTGATTAACAAGATCATCTAAAATTTTAGGGATTGTTAATTCTGGAGAATGTGATGTAAAATTTAAACCATTAGGTATTTTTATTCCATCAGCAACTAAAGATTCCAAAACTATAATATCCATAATTGAGATAAAATATTTTTTATTTTTTTTAATTTTTTTATAAACTATTTTTAAATCTTTTTCTGTTCTTGATGTTTTTTTATAATTATCTAAAAAATGTCTTACAATTTTTGATTTGTGAAATACAGCGTTGTCAAATTTAACCTTTTTTGTACTAGCAGAGTTTGGGTCAATATTTTGATTTACTATTTCTTGATACTGTTCAGGAATCTCAGCAAAGTTTATTTTTTTAAGAATGCTAGATAGTTCATCTTCATAAACACTAAAGATTTTATCTTCTACAAATAAATCTTTTAATAGAAAAGATAAATAGATTTTTTTCCTTGGGTCATCTGTCAGCAACATACTTTGGTAAATTAAAGCTCTAGCTTTATAGTTGGGAAAATTTTTATAAGTTTCCACTGAATTGACTAACTGATTAAAAGTAAAAGACATTTGTAAATATACTTTAAATATCTCATCATACTCAAAAGATTCTTCAGAAGCCGCTTTTTCATATGTCAATATAATTTCTTCATTTTCTAAGTCTTTTGTATTAATTAAATTTTCTGAGGACATATATTTCCAAATATATTTATCTGTATTATTAGAAGGCTGATAGTTAAACTCATTAGCTGTTATGTGGGAAAGATAAAAATTTAAAAGATTATTGTCTAAAACTTTTTCGGTTGTTTTCTGAGTTATGCCCAATAAGTAATAAAACTTATTTGTAAAAAAAGCATCGTCGAAACCTCTTTCTATCATCAAATCAAAAAGTAGTTGTGCTTCTTCTTTTCTTTCGTCTTTAATTAAACAATAAATTATAAATTTATCTATATAATCATTTTGCATGTCTTTGGATAAAAATTCTGTCCTAGTGCAGGCTGACTCGATGTCTGAAGAAGACAGATACTCATCAACTAATATTTTTATTGGTCTTGGATCTTTTATTAATCCTGGGTTTTTACTCAACAAAACGTCGAGATCCTTAAATCTTTTTTTTTTAATCAACCAGTCAATTTTAATTTTTAAAAACTCTTCAACACCTAAATTTTTTTGAGGAGAATATGAGTTTGTGAACAAAGCTTGAAAAAGCAAATCTTCAGAAAACTTTGATAACTTTATTTTATCGATCCTGTTTAATATTTTTTTTATATCTTGGCCATCTGATTGAACCCACATATCTAAACTAAAATTATTTTTTTCTGGATCGAATATACCGATTAAGTTTTGATCAAAACTTTCGATTTTCTCCTCATTGATTAATAATTTTTTTACACTTATATTTTCTAAAGGAATAGAGCTTTTTATACCTAGCTCATTATCTTGCATAATTTCTATTTGTTCTTTTTTTTCTTTTTTCCAGATATCTTCAGCGGAATATGAAAGACTAGAGAAAAAAACTAATATAAAAAATAATAATATATGTAAAATTAATTTATTTAATTGTAATAAGTTTGTCATTACTAAGTTCTTGCTTAATAAATTTAGTAGGGCCTGACGTATTAAATTGATCAAGTATAAAAATTGCTATAAATAAAACCGAAACTATTAAAATTCCTTTAAATAAAATACTTTTGATTGTGGATTCCCTTCTAAATTTTGGGTTTAATCTAAGTTGCATAATTTGTAATTTCTATTTAGACTTGCAAATTAAGACAAAATTGTGAAAAATCAAATTTAAAATTTAGGCTATTAGTGGAAAAAAACCTCGTTTTACTTGGAATGATGACAGTTGGTAAAACAACTATAGGTAAAATTGTGGCTAAAAATCTAGGTTTGTCATTTGTAGACACAGATAAATACATTGAAGAAAAAAATTCTATGACCGTAAAAGAAATTTTTGAAAAAAAAGGAGAAAAATTTTTTAGGCACCAAGAAAAAAAAGAAATACGTGAAATTTTAAAAACAAATGAATGTGTTATTTCATTGGGTGGAGGAGCGTTTATAGATAAAAGTTTAAGAAAAAATATCTTAAAAAACTGTATTTCAGTTTGGTTAGATCTTGACATAAAAACCTTGAGCAATCGAACGAAGTGGAATCAAAAAAGACCTTTGTTAAAAAAAAACAATAACTTTGAAAAAATTAAATATATTTATGCAAAAAGACGGAATATATATAAAATGGCAAACCATAGAGTTTTATGCGATAACCTTACTAAAAAAAAAATAGCCAGTAAGATAGAATCAATATATGAAAAGTACTAAAATAGTTGTTAAAACTCCTAGCAAATCTTACCCGATTTATTTTGGAGATAAAATTATAAATTTAACAGGTTCTATAATCCAAAAAAATTTGCCAGATGTAAAAAAAATTTGTATTATTGTCGATAGGAATATTCCTTCTAAAATATTAAAAGAATTAAATCTATCTTTAAAAAAGTATAAAATTAAAATTTATAAACTTGCATCATTCGAAAAAACAAAAGAATTCAATACAGCAAACAAAATGGTTGAAAGTTTAATTAAAGAAAACTTTAATAGATCAGATTGTATAATTGCACTTGGTGGAGGCATCATAGGAGACTTTTCATCTTTTGTAGCAAGTATAACCAAAAGAGGTTTAAAATTTATTAATATTCCTACAACGCTTTTAGCTCAGGCAGATTCTTCAATTGGGGGAAAAACTGGAGTTAATTCAAGTCAAGGTAAAAATCTTATAGGAACATTTTATCAGCCAGATTTTGTTTTGTCGGATACATCCGTTTTAAAAAGTTTACCAAGAAGAGAGGTAATTTGTGGATATGCAGAAATTTTAAAACACGCACTAATAGATGATAGAAAATTTTTTTTCTGGCTATGTAAAAATGCTAAAAAAATAATAAGCCTTGAAGAAGATAATATATTAAAACTTGCAATTATGAAAAGTTGCAAAATAAAAACTAAAATTGTTAACAAAGATGAAAAAGAAAAAAATATAAGAATGACTTTAAACTTTGGACATACATTTGCTCATGGCTTTGAGGGTGCTAAAAAATTTTCAAAAAAACTAAATCATGGCGAAGCTGTACTTTTGGGAATGATGATGGCTAGTAAGCTGGCCCTCAAAAAAAAAATTTTATCAACAAAAGAATTTGTATTAATTAGAGAGCATTATTTAGATTTAAATCTGCCAAGAGATTTTAAAAAAAATTTTAAAAAGAAAGATATAAATAAAATAATTAACTTTGTAAAAAAAGATAAAAAAAATTTAAACGAAAGAATTAATTTAATTTTTATCAATAAAATAGGCTCAGTGACAAGACCTGGGAAATATAATATTAGTAAAAATGAATTTAGAAAATTTTTAATTTCTCAACAAAAATGAATTCTTATTTTATCTCTATTTCTAAAGCATGAATATTATTCTTCATTTCATAATTTAATATTGAAAAAATAACTTTATGGGCTTCTATTTTTGTTAACTTTCTTAATTTTTTAGATTCTATTATAATTTTAAGATGATACTTGCCTGGACTAAATGATTTGTGTTTTTTGTGAAGATGCGTGTTATCAATTAAAGATATATTTTCTGGCCTAATTTCATCAACAACTTTTTTTTTAACATTGTCTAAAAAATCTATCATTTGCTTCTAAAATACTAAAACATATAATAGCTTTAAACAATGGAAAATATTTGTGAATGGGACTCGTGCAAAAAAGCGGGTGGTTTTAAAGCTCCAACTGAAAAAGACAATAACAAAAAATTTAAATGGTTATGCAAAGATCATATTAAATTATTTAATAGTAAGTGGGATTATTTTGAAGGTATGTCTCAAAACCAAATTGAAGGTTTTTTGAAATCAGATATCACTTGGCACAGACCAACGCAAAAATTTAGTTCTACAGATAATTTTTTTAATATACTCTGGAATAATGCTTTAAGTGATAAATTTAAATTTTTTAATACGAATTCAGCTCATGATACAAATACTATTAAATTATCTGAAAAAGATAGGTCTGCGCTTAAAGTTTTGGAGCTAGAATATAATGTCGACTGGACAACGATACAAAATAAATTTAAAATCTTAGTAAAAAAATTTCACCCTGATAAAAATGCAGGCAGTAGAAAATTTGAAGATAAGTTAAAAAAAATTACTTTGGCCTATAGCCATTTAAAAATGTCAATGATGAAAAAATAATATGCCTAGCTTAAATGAATTAACTCCAGATATTAAAATTTCAGTCAGTCAAGTTTTTGGAATAGATACTGAAATGAAAATTGACGGTTTTTCAAAAAAAAGCGAATTTGTTCCTGAGATAGATGAAAATTATAAATTTGATAGAGATACAACTTTAGCAATTATTTCTGGCTTTGCATTTAATAAAAGGGTTCTAATACAAGGATACCACGGCACTGGAAAGTCTACACATATCGAGCAAGTTGCTGCGCGATTAAATTGGCCATGCGTTAGAGTTAATTTAGATAGTCACATAAGTAGAATAGACTTAATAGGAAAAGATGCAATCGTAATTAAGAATGGAAAACAAATTACAGAATTTAAAGAAGGTATACTTCCATGGTCAATTCAAAATCCTATGGCATTAGTTTTTGATGAGTATGACGCGGGAAGACCGGATGTAATGTTTGTAATACAAAGAGTGCTTGAAAAAGAAGGTGACTTTACATTGCTGGATAGAAACAAAGTTATAAAGCAAAATCCATTTTTTAGGTTATTTGCAACAACAAATACTATTGGTTTGGGAGACACTACGGGTCTTTACCAAGGTACGCAGCAAATAAACCAAGGACAAATGGACAGGTGGAATATCGTCACAACTCTAAATTATCTTAAATTTGAAAAAGAGTTAGAAATTGTTTTAGCAAAAGTAAAAAGTTTTAATAATAAAGAAGGAAAAGAAATAATTTCGAATATGATAAAAGTTGCTGATTTAACTAGAAAAGGATTTGTAAACGGGGATATTTCTACAATAATGAGTCCTAGAACAGTTTTACACTGGGCTGAAAATTCTGAAATATTTAAAGACACAGGTTATGCTTTTAGAGTAACCTTTCTGAATAAATGTGAAGCTCTAGAAAAAAATATAATTGCAGAATATTATCAACGATGTTTTGGTGAGGACCTCCCAGAGTCATCTGTTAATATAAAAATATAAATTCTTATATATGGATGAGAGTGAACTTTTAAAAGAAAGATTTAAATTAGCCGTTTCATCTGCCGCTAAAGTTATTTCTGAAAAATCGGACATTGAGGTCAATTTTGGAAATAATAATATATCTAAAGAAAACTCTTTAAATTTGCCTGAAATCTCTGATTTAAAAAATTTACAAGATTTTACAAATCTCAGAGCTTTTGCGGACTCTGCTGCTTTAAAATTAAAGCATTCTAATAAAAAAATTTACAGCAAAAATGAACCAGGTGGTACTATGGGTCAATCCTTGTATTCAATTGCTGAAAAAATTAGATGTGAAAAAATTGGATCTAATAATCTTAAAGGCGTTAAGAGTAATATTTTCCAATATTACCAAAATATCTATAAAAATAAAAAAATTAGTACAGAATCTGATGTACCAATCACTGAAGCCTTTGAGGCTTATTTAGTAGATTATTTTTTTAAAATAAAAACCAAAAGTAACACAAGTAAAATTTTGACCCACTGGCAAAAAATTTTTGATAAGTCGCTTAAAAATAAACTTAGAGTATTAGATAATTGTATAGAAGATCAAAATGAGTTCAGCCATACTATTTCTAAACTAATTAGTAATTTTAATTTTAATGACTCTGACGTAAAAGATAAAGATAAAAACGCTGAAAATGAGGAGCCTGCATCTGGAAACAATCCTGAGGAAAATAGTAGTGATAGCAAAAGTCAAAAAGATCAAGAAAATGAAGCTACTTTTGATATGGCTGACAGCAGCATGGATGTTGTTGATGTTGATGATAATGAAAAATCAAATCAAGCGGAAACCCAAGAAATTGAAAGCGATTTAAGCAACCCTTCCAATAATAATAAAAAATTATTTAATAATAAATATAAAATATTTACAAATGAGTTTGATGAAGTTCAGGCAGCTGAGAAATTGGAGTCAGAAGAAGAAATTGCTAGACTAAGAAAGAACTTAGATCAACAACTTACTAGTTTACAAAACATAATAACAAAGTTAGCTAATAAATTACAAAGGCAATTGCTTGCAAAACAAAATAGATCGTGGGAATTTGATTTAGAAGAAGGCATGATAGATGCATCAAAACTTTCAAGGGTAATAATTGATCCTTTCCATTCTCTTTCTTATAAAGCTGAAAAAGAAACTGACTTTAAAGATACGGTTGTTAGTTTATTAATTGATAATTCTGGTTCAATGCGAGGCAAGCCAATTTCTGTTGCTGCTATTTGTGCCGATATTCTTTCCAGAACACTAGAGCGATGCTCAGTAAAAGTTGAGGTCCTTGGATTTACAACTAAAAATTGGAAAGGTGGAAAAAGTAGAGAGAAATGGAGCACCGAAAATAAACCAAGCAACCCCGGAAGATTAAATGATTTGAGACACATTGTTTACAAATCTGCCGACAAACCGTGGAGGCAATCTAAAAAAAATTTAGGTATAATGCTTAAAGAAGGTCTTCTAAAAGAAAATATTGATGGTGAAGCACTTATATGGGCTTTTCAAAGAATTTTAAAAAGAAAAGAAGAGAGAAAAATTCTAATGGTTATATCGGATGGCGCTCCAGTTGACGATTCTACTTTATCAGTCAATTCTGGAGATTACTTGGAAAAACATTTGAAACAAACTGTTAAATGGATAGAGAATAATTCTGATGTTGAAATGCTGGCTGTAGGAATTGGACATGATGTAACTCGATATTATAAAAAAGCAATAAAAATTACTGATGTTCAAGAGTTGGGGGATGTGATGGTTAACCAACTAACTAAGCTTTTTTCTGAAAATACATCTAAAAAAACTATACATTAATTTTCCTTTTTACAATTGAAATATCTTTAGTATAAGAAAGTAAAATTTTAAATGGTATTAACATTATTAAAGCAATAATTATTTTAACAGCTAAATCTCCTAAGCCTAAAGTTATCCAGTTTACGTTCGTTCCATAAAATGAAATTGAAAAAAATAAAAAAGTGTCTATGATTGATCCCACCAAAGAAGAAACTAAAGGAGCAAGAAACCATACTTTTTTTCTTAATTTATCAAAAATATTAACATCCACTAACTGGGCAAAAAGAAACGCTACACCAGATCCAAATACAATCCTTATAGATATAAGATCTGAAAAATTTGTAGAAAAATAAAAGGTTAAACACAATCCAAAAGCAAAACCTAAGTATACTATTTTTTTTGCAATAGCCTTGCCGCAGGTTCTATTAGACAAATCTGTTATCAAAAATGCCACTGGATAGCTTAGGGCACCATAAGTCAGTACATTTTCTAAACCAAATTTATTTATAGGAAATTGAACAAGATAATTTGATAAAGCAATTACACTTGCCATAGCAAGTACAAAAAAATAAAAAAAATTATTTTTTACTTTCGGCATTAATAATTAGATCTTAAGAAATATTTTTTTTTTAAGTTTCTTTGCTCTTGCAGATAATTTAAACGATTTCACATTCTTCAAATAAGAGTCGATTCCACCTTTGTAGTCAACGGATCTTAAGGCTGCGTTGGTCACTTTAAGTTTAATGTTTCTTTTAAGAATCAGACTTTTAAAAGTAACTTTTTTTAAATTTGGAAGAAATTTTCTTTTTGTTTTGTTATTAGAGTGACTCACCGTATGACCTTTTAACGGTGACTTCCCTGTAAGTTCGCATTTTTTTGGCATATTAAATTTCTAAGTCAGTATATAGATCTAGCAAGAAATGGAATCAAGTTAATATATTAAAATATTGACAGCTTTAATATCAAAGAATAGTTATATTTTAGAGTTTTAAATGAATTTTGATTACGTATAAATGAATATAACAATATCTATAGCTTTTTTTGCTGGATTAATTAGCTTTTTGTCTCCTTGCGTGCTTCCTTTGATCCCTGGATATATTTCATATATTTCCGGAACGTCCCTTGAGGATAAGAAAAAAAATCTTATCTTTATTAAAACTATTTTTTTTACAATTGGTTTTTCTATTGTATTTATAGCTTTAGGTTCGGCGGCCTCATTTATAGGAAGTTTTTTTTTATCAAACTCTTATACTCTAAGAATCGTTGCGGGCATAATTATAATATTTTTTTCGTTTCAGTTAATGGGTATTGTTAATTTAAGTTTTATGAATAAAGATTTTAGATTTTTTACTAAATCATATAACAATAATATAGCTTTCCCAATACTAGTTGGGGCTTGTTTTGGTTTTGGTTGGACTCCATGTATAGGGCCAATTCTTGGATCAATTTTAACTATTGCAGCGATAGAAGGAAGCAGTTCTACAAGTATTTTTTTACTTTCATCATACTCTTTGGGCTTAGCGATACCGTTTATTATTTCAGGAATACTAATTGATAAGTTTTTAATTTTTTCGAAAATTTTAAGAAAATATCTAAATGTAATTAATAAGACTGGTGGACTAGTATTGTTATTAACAGGAATAGCGATAGTAACAGGTCAACTTCAAAAATTAGGTTTTTTTATTTTAGAGTATTTACCTGGATTAGGTAATATTGGTTAGCTAAACTTTTGATCCAATTGCGTCTTTTATATTTTTTATTCCTTCGTTTTTTAAAATTTGAATTAAATCTTTTTTAATATCTTTTGCGACTGTTGGTCCTTTATAAACAAAACCTGTATATAATTGCAAAAGTGAAGCTCCTGCACATATTTTTTCATAGGCCGATTTTCCAGAGTCTACACCTCCTACACCAACTATTGGAATTTTAGAATTTAGCTCTTTATAAAATTTTTTAATTAGTTTAGTCGATATGCTTTGTAAAGGAGTTCCAGACAATCCTCCTTCTTCTTTTTTGGATTTACTAATTAATTTATCTCGGTTAATATTAGTTGTATTCGTAAGTATAATTGCAGATATTTTGTTTTGTAGAGCAACATCTGAGATCTGAGAAATATCTTCTTCCCTCATGTCTGGAGACATTTTTAACAAAAGTGGTACTTTTGTTTTTTTTTCCTTTTTAATTTTATTAAGACTGCTTAAAAGTTCATTTAACTTTTTGTGATCATGAAAATCTCTTAATTTTTTTGTATTTGGAGAAGAAATATTAATTGTAATGTAATCGGCAGTACTAAAAAAACTTTTGAGTCCTAAGCAAAAATCTTCTTCTTGCTTTTTAGTATTTTTATTAGGCCCAATATTTATCCCTATTATTCCATTTTTCTTTTCTTCAATAATTCTATTTTTTATGATTTCAATTCCATCATTATTGAATCCCAGTCTATTTATCAATGCAGTGTCTTCTTGAAGTCTAAATACCCGTGGCTTAGCATTTCCAAGTTGTTTTAAGGGCGTTACAGTGCCGACCTCTACAAATCCAAAACCTAATTTAAGTAAAGAATTATAAACCTCTGCGCTTTTATCAAAGCCGGCAGCTAATCCTATTGGGTTTGGAAAATGTTTACCCAATAAGTCAATACTCAACATTTCTTCATTTTCGACCTCGAACATACTTTTTGGCAAATAGTTTAATTTTAAAGCATTAATTGCTAAATCGTGCGCAGTTTCTGGATCAAAATTAAATATGAAAGGTTTTATGATGGAAAACATTATTCAATACATTCGTTAATTAGCTTAATAGTTTCTTCAATTCCAAAAAAACTTATAAAAAATCCCATTCTAGGGCCGTCCTGGTCACCAAACAATATTTCGTATATCGCTTTAAACCACTCTCTTAAATTATCTTGATAGCCATTATCTTTTCCAACTGAATAAACAATTGTCTGAATGGCTTCTGGGTCTGGATTACTTTCACAATCTTTTAGTCTTTTTGATAGATCCTTTAATGCTATTTTTTCTTTATCAGTTGGTTTTCTATATTTTTTATTTGGTTTAACTATTTCATTAAAATACTTTAAAGCATATTCCACTAAACTATCTAATATTGGATGATCAGAGATATTTATTTTTGCATTATATTTCTTAATAAATTTCCACAAAACATCTTTATCGGTAGCGTTGCTTGTTCCCACCAAATTTAATAAAACAGAAAAAGGCATGATTGACTTTTCTTTTGGAGGTTTTCCTTTATGAATATGCCAAACTGGATTTAATAATTTATTTTTATCATCTTGTTGATCAAATTTATCAATACAAATTAAATATTCATCAACTGCTTTTGGAACAACATCTGCATATAATTTTTTAGCTCTTTTTGGATTTTGATACATATACAAAGCCAAACTTTCTGGGGAAGCATACTTAAGCCACTGCTCGATAGAAATACCATTACCTTTTGATTTTGATATTTTTTCTCCTTTTTCATCAAGAAATAATTCATAAGCAAAACCATTTGGACTTTTTTTACCCAAAGTTTTACAAATTTTACTAGATAGAATGGCGCTTTCAATTAAATCTTTTCCATACATTTCGTAATCTACATCAAACGTATACCAACGCATTGCCCAGTCAACTTTCCACTGTAGTTTACATTTTCCATTAGTGATCTCTGTTTCAATATCTTTGCCATTATTCTTATAAATAATTTTTCCCTCATTTTTATTAAACTCAATAATAGGAACTTCTAAAACTTTTCCTGTTTCATTGCATATAGGTAGAAAGGGACTGTAAGTTTTTTGTCTTTCTTTGCCTAGAGTCGGCATTATAATTTCCATAATTTGCTCATACTTTTCTAGTACCAGTAACAGGGTTTTGTTAAATATACCTTTTTTATAATTTTCAGTCGAACTCTTAAAGGTATAATCAAAATTAAATTTATCTAAAAAACTTTTAAGCATTTCATTATTGTGTTCTCCAAAACTTGGGTATTTATTAAAAGGGTCAGGAATGCTAGTTAAAGGTTTGTGTAAATTATTTTCTAAAATTTCTTTATTGGGAATATTATCTGGAACTTTCCTTAAGCCATCCATGTCGTCAGAAAAAGTAATAATTTCTGTTGGTATGTCAATAATAGTTTTAATTGCATTTACCATCATTGTTGTTCTCGCAACTTCAGCGAATGTTCCTATATGAGGCAAACCACTGGGGCCGTATCCTGTTTGTAGAATTATTTTACCTTTTTTTTCAAAAATTTTTAACCTCTCTTTGACTAGCTTTCTAGCTTCCACAAATGGCCAAGCTGATGTATTTTGAATTATTGATTTATCTATCACAATATAAAGATTTATTAAATTTCATGGGTAAAATACAGATATAATAAGGTCTTATTATGTTGAATTTCTATTTTTTTTAAATAACCTCCAATTACATAAATGAATAACTATAAAACTGTTTTTTTTTCAATTGGTATACTCCTTATAATATTAGGGGTCTTTATGATTATACCATTTTTTATACAAATTATATATGACCAGAAAAATAGTACTTTTTTGTCATCAGCATCGATTACAATTTTTATCGGAATATTACTAGTACTTACAAATCTTGAAGAAAATAGGAAACTTAGTTTACAACAGGCCTTTATTTTAACTACACTTGCTTGGATCAGTATAGCAATTTTTGGCTCCTTGCCTTTTGTTTTGTCTGATTTGAATCTCTCCCTTGTAGATTCTTTTTTTGAAAGCATGTCTGGAATAACAACTACTGGATCAACAATAATCATAGATGTGGATAACGCTCCTAAAGACATTCTTATCTGGAGAGCTATTTTACAATGGCTTGGTGGCATTGGTGTTATTGTAATGGCTATAACTGTGTTGCCTTTATTAAATATTGGTGGAATGCAATTATTTAAAACCGAAGGTCCTAATGAAGCTGGAAAAATTTTACCTAAAGCAAGCGAGGTAACAATAACAATTTCAACAATTTATTTATCCTTAACTACGGCATGCGGATTAGCATATTGGTTTTTTGATATGAATATTTTTGATAGTGTAGCACATGCAATGACTACAATTGCAACGGGTGGCTTTTCAACTTATAGTAGCTCCATTGGTTATTTTCAAAATTCCAATATTGAAGTAGTTGCAATAATATTTATTATTTTGGGTAGTATACCTTTTTTTTCTTACTTAAAATTTGCAAAAGGTAATAAAAAAATATTTTTTACTGACGTTCAAATTAGGGGTTTAATATATATTTTAACTTTTTCAATAGTCTTAATGTTTTTTTATTTGTTGCTAACAAATAAGGAATTGGGCTTTTTAGAAAATTTAAGAATCTCAACTTTTAATATTGTTTCTATTTTGTCAGGAACGGGTTACGTGACTGAAGATTTTAGTTTGTGGGGTAAATTTCCACTTGTTTTTTTTCTATTTTTAATGTTTATCGGAGGGTGTGCGGGGTCTACCACTTGTGGAATTAAAATATTTAGATTCCAAATAGTTGGTTATTTTATTATAAATCAAATAAAAAAAATTGTTTACCCCCATGCGATACTTCCAATTAAATATAATAACGAAAAAATCAGCGATCCTTTTATATATTCAATTATTGCATTTATCTTTCTGTATTTTTTTATTTTTTTTATTCTTGCTGCACTTCTATCTCTTAATGGGCTAGATTTTATGTCAGCTCTTTCGGGAGCAGCAACAGCAATATCTAATGTTGGGCCTGGTTTGGGAAGTATTATAGGGCCAGACGGTAATTTTAGTAGTTTACCTGATTTCTCTAAACTGATTTTGTGTTTAGGAATGTTGCTTGGTAGACTTGAATTATTTGCAGTATTAGTTTTATTTTTTCCATCTTTTTGGAAAAATTAATTTTATGGAAATATATAAAAAACAAAGTTTATCAGAAAGTTTTTCTATTTACTTTGAAAAACGAATGGCAAAAATTATTTTGCTTGGAATTATAAGTGGATTTCCGTGGGTTCTTATTGGGAGCGGGTTAAGTTTGTGGCTTAAGGAAGACGGGCTTAGCCGTAGCACGATTGGCTGGGCCGGTTTAATATTCAGTGTTTATGCATTTAATTATCTTTGGGCTCCGGTGGTAGATAGAATACGTATCCCTTGGTTGACAGATAAAATAGGACACAGACGAGCCTGGATAGTAAGCATGCAGCTTATTATTTTAATTAGCTTAATTTCTTGGAGCTTAATAAGTCCCACAACAAACCTTTCGCTGGTAATTGCAGTTGGTTTAATTATTGCTATTGCTTCAGCCACTCAAGACATAACTATTGATGCGCTAAGAATAGAACAGATTGGACCAAATGAAGGTAAATCAATGCAGGCAGGAGCTGCTATGGCTGTTGTTGGGTGGTGGACAGGGTATAAATTAGGTGGTGTTACAGCATTAAATTTAGCTGAATATTTTGAGCAAGCAGGATTTGAAAATTATTGGCAAATTACTTTTTTAATACTTGGAACGGTCATTATCGCTTGCAGTATTGGTCTAATGTTCATTCATGAGACGAGTTCTGATCAAAGGAAAGATTCTCAAAAGCAAATTGATCAAATAATAATAAAAAAATTAGGATCATCAAGTATTGGAGCTAAATCTGTAGCGTGGATTAGCGCAACAATCGCCGGACCTGTTATGAGCTTTTTTAAACAGAATGGATTTAAAATCGCCTTAGGGATTTTAGCTTTTGTTTTTCTTTTTAAAATTGGAGAGGCTTTTTTAGGTAGAATGTCTATAATATTTTATAAAGAAATGGGATTTTCTAAATCAGATATTGCTCTTTATTCTAAGGGACTTGGTTGGATAACTACTGTTGTGTTTACGCTTTTAGGAGGTTTGTTTGCTATACGCTCAGGTGTAATAAAAGCAATGTTTCTATCTGGGATATTAATGGCATTAACTAATATTTTATTTTCTATACTTGCTTGGTCAGGAAAGTCTGAATGGCTTTTTGCTGTCGCAGTAATTTTTGATGATATGGCTGCCGCCTTTGCCACTGTTTCATTTGTTGCATTTATTTCACTGCTAGTAGATCGAACTTATACTGCAACACAATATGCTCTACTTGCATCAATTGGAACGGCCGGTCGAACTATGATGGCCTCTTCCTCTGGTGCATTGGTAGATTGGCTTAACGGTGATTGGGGCATATTTTTTGTCTTAACAGCTGTAATGGTAATACCTTCCTTAATTTTTTTATGGCTTATAAAGGATAAACTTAACTTAAAATGAAAAACCATTTATCTTTTATAAATGTCTATGAAAAAAAAAACTTAAAATCTCAAGTTGTTACTCAGCTTTTGTATGGCGATACATTTAAAAATATTAAACTATTAGGATCTTGGATAAAAATAAAAAATGATACTGATGGTTATATCGGCTACATTAAAAACAAAAATTTTCCACAATATTGTCAAAATACTCATAAAATTTGGTCTTTGTCTTCACACATTTATTCAAAACCAAACATAAAATATAAGACTAAAAAAAAGCTTAGTTTTGGCTCCAAAATAGAAGTTGTACAAAAAAAAATTAATTTTTATAAGTTTGATAATTCCTGGATTAAAAAAAAAGACTGTAAAAAAATAAATTATAAAGAAAACAATATATTTAAAAATATTAAAAATTTTATTAATATAAAATATAAATGGGGAGGTAAACATTACACCGGGATTGATTGTTCAGCTTTAATACAACTGCTTTTAAACAATAATAATAAATTTTGTCCAAGAGATGCTAAAGATCAAATAAAATATTTTAAAAATAAAGTTAGTTTAAAAAATATTAAAAGGTATGATCTAATTTTTTGGAAAGGGCATGTAGCCTTAGCTTTATCAAAAAATAAACTTATCCATGCATATGGTCCATTTAAAAAAGTTATTATAATGCCAATTCAAACTACTATTAAAAGAATCGAGAAAACTGCAAGTTTAAAAGTTATAGGAATAAGAAGAATTATATAGTGACCTTTAAAAATTTGCTGGGAGCTTATGTTCCCCATTTTTTTTCAAAATTATTTGAAATACTTTTTTTACATCTTTTAAGTTTAAATAAGAATAAAGATGTGGAAATAGCAAACCATCTCTTGATTTTTCCCAGAAAAGATTGTCGAGCTTAGACGTGCTTACTTTTAACAAAATTAATTTATCTTTTTTATTATAAAAATATTTTTTTAATGTTGAAGATGCCTGTTTTTTATTTGAAAAATGAATATAGCCATCAAGTTTATCTTTTTTTGATCCATTAAATTTTCTTTTATTTTTTGCTTTTACCCAATCTTTTGCATAGCAAATTTTGTATATAAATTTTTTCATCTTTACCAATTAATACTAAAAACTAAATTTTTTAAGTATAATTAACAAGCCCATACATAAAAATTTTTAATTAGATCGTCTTACTAATTTCTTCTAGTTGATCTGATTCAAAAAAAAAATTTTGCTGTTTTTTTTTGGCAATAATTACCATAGCTTTTGCAACATATTGAGCTTGTATAGGCTTATATTTTTTTAAATTTCCTAAAAAAATAAAAGATAATTTTCTCATTACATACTTGCCAATACTTTCTCCCAATCTATATTCTTTCCTTTTCCCCAATAAAATCGAAGGACGAATTACCGCTAAATTAGGAAAGTTTAGATTATTTAATTCTTCTTCTACTTGACCTTTGTTTTTTAAATAAAAACTAGAACTATTAGAGTTGGCACCCAGAGAAGATACATAAACAAAAGTTTCTACTGAATTTGATTTTGCTATCTTGGCAACATCTATGGGAATATTATATTCAACCTTTCTGTACTCATCCATATCTGGAGTATTTTTTTTAGTCGTTCCTATGCAAAAGAAGCATTCATTTCCGACGATTGAATCCTTGTGTTTTTTTAAATTTGTAAAATCAGTTTGTATAATTTCAACTTTTGAGTTGTTGTTTTTTAGCACCGAACGAACAAAAAGTTTTATGTGATTGTAGCTATTGTTTTTCACAATAATATTTAAAAGCTCGTTACCAATTAACCCTGATGAGCCAAATATCAATGCTGTTTTCATTTTTTAAAGCTCTAAAACCTTTCAATAATTTTTAAATCAGTTACTGCTACTTCTAGTGATAATTTTTCTTTGTCTGATAAATGTGATAAAGTTTTTTTATAACGCCTTCTAATGCTTTTTTTTAAACTACCAATATTCTTAATGTTGCTTAAACTATGCTTAAAGTATTTTGCTTTTAACTTTGGATAACTAATATTATTTTTTGAATAAGTGCAATTCGCAAGAATAAAACTATCGCCATCAAGGATAGATTCTTGATAAAATTTTCCATCATAAAATCCTCTTTTGTGTATTTTGAATATTAAGTATTTTTTTCCGACTTTGTGCATTGTGTTCTGTATATTAAAATGAGTAAACATTTTCATATCTTTTTTAATCAACTTAAAATCAGTAGGTAAAATTTGTATTATGGCCGCAATATTATTTTTTTTAGTAAAAAGTTTGTAATTAATAGAAATAATTTTATTTTTTTTTTTTAGCTTTACTGTTGTGCACTTCTTGGATGTCTGTTAAAATTTTTTTTCATATATAGGTTCTATATACAATTTCTACATGCGTACTGTTATCACAGACATTGGGGCATAAACTAGATATTATAATTATTTTAAGTCCCGCCCCAAATGTTTTGAAATTTATTGAAATACGATTAAGCTTTTTGCAGATTAACTGCGGAAGGGCCTTTATCACCATTCTCAACATCAAATGTCAATTCTTCGCCTTCGTTTAATTCCATGTTAGCTGCTTGAGCTGCAGAAGAATGAACAAAAACATCTTTTTCTTTATCTTCACGTTCGATGAAGCCGTAACCCTTAGTTGGGTTAAACCACTTAACTTTTCCTTTTATACTCATGTTATTTATCTCTCTTTTTTAGTTTGTTTTTATTGTTAGAAAAAAAACTAACAACAACCAACCTTTTAAGTCGATTTAACAGGAAATGTCAAATTAATAAATGAATTTTATGCTTTTAAATATCGGGCAAATGGTCAAATTAATGGCGTAGTGAGTGAGATTCAAACCCAAGATACGATTGCTCGTATACACACTTTCCAAGCGTGCGCCTTCAACCACGAACAATAATACCAACGCTTATTTAAACACACAACAGCAATAATTGAACTGAGCTCCGATTTTAGATTCAAATTGGATCGCAAATTATAGTAGTATTTAAGTATGAAAAAGCTTTTAGGGATCTTGGTTCTGGGTTTGTTGTGGTGCAATGTTGGGTTTGCAAGTGAAGCCGGTGGTATAAGAGAGCCCGGGAACAATACAAAATGTTTATATGTATTCGAAAAAGAAAATATATTTAAAAAAGAATTTTTACCAAATGTTAACAAGAAAAAAGGAGCTTTTATTACTTATATAGGTTGTAATAAATATTATGATAATTGGGGTTGGTGGAATTCTTTTAACTCAGACATAGATGTAGCACATCAAAAAGCATACCAAGGATGTGTTGATCAGCAAATGAAGAAACACAATCTTACAGGTTGCCATTTATTTTCAATCGATGACGTAATTGTTTGGGGTAAAGATGCTGATTTTGTAACCGAAGTTGAAAGCAAAATTGAGAAAAAATTGACAAAAATTAATAGTAAAAAGAAAAAAGCAAGTGGTAGTTTTGTATATGAATTTCTTTTATGGGACGATAAAGTCTTCACAAAAAAAAGTCCAACAACTTTTAAAAAACTTACATTTAATAAAGAAGAAAACATCAGTAAAGTTATGAAGAAGGTACAACGCGGTAGCTCTAAAAAAAAGAAAAATTTTAAATCATTTAGTTTTATAGCGGAATACGAGAACAATATTACAATAGAATTGCTTATCGAACAAGATAAAGATAAAAAAGATTTTGAAAAAGCAGAACAGGAAGCATTATTATTTGCTATTATGTATGGTCAAATGCCTAATTTTTTAAAAACTTATAATAGAAAAATATATGTACATAATGACGTGGAATTTGATGATGGATTAGGAATATGGTGGGTAATGTATCAGAAAAAAGAATTCCATATTAACGCACCTAAAATAAACAAAAAACAAGCATGTGCAAAAATTATAAGATATTCTAATTGTGCTGTAGTAATGGCTCATGAATTGGCACATGTTATTCAGCAACTTACTGGAGTGATCTCGCCATCAAAATGGAAAAAAGCAATAAAGTTAGATAAAAAAAAGTATTGTTCAAAGTATGCTAAGAAAAATTCAAAGGAAGATTTTGCAGAGTCGATCACATGTTGGATTGCCGCAAGACATAAATCAGATAAAATTAAAAAAAGTGATCTTGCAAAAATTAATGAATTCATCCCAAACCGTCTTAAATTTTTTGATGAAATGAATTTTAATATGTATCCTTTATAAAACTTCTAATCTGATTTTATTATGGTGCACGGATCAATAAATCATCTCCAAATGTGATCAGATTTAGGACTTAAATGTGATCGCAAATTATAGTAAGATTTAAGCATGAAAAAGCGTTTATCCAGTTGCTTAGAATGTGGAGACAATACCTCTATTTTAACTCAAGTAAGCAGCGGTCCAGAAGTGACACTTCTTTGTACCAATTGTTATAGCCTTAAGCATTCAAAAGAGAGCCGAAGTGAGATTGACCATAACGAAGAAGAAAAAAGTTACATTAAATAATATTAAACCCATAAATATGTTTGGAGTAGCTAGGAACCGGAGGTGCCTTTTGATAACATTTAATCATGAAAAAATTTTAAGGTTCTGGGTTAAGTGTGTTTTGTTATCCCTCCGCCAGAGCACGATTTTAAAATATTAACTTATTTTTTTAACTAGTTATGAATTTTTGTAAGTCATTTATAAGTTCTTTTTGTTCTTCGATCATAATTTTTAACACATCACGGATTGAAATGATTCCAACAATTTTTTTATTTTCTACCACTGGAAGGTGTCTAATTCTTTTTTCATTCATTATTTTCATACACTGATCAATTTTATAATCTCTAGTAATGGTGATTAATTTTTTAGTCATAACTTCATCTAATAATGTATCTTTGCTGCTCTTACCTTTTAAAATAATTTTTCTTGCATAATCTCTTTCTGAAAATATACCTATAGGAAAATCATTAGTATCAACGACAATGATTGCGCCTATATTCTTTTCTGACATTAAAATAAGCGCTTGTATTACACTTTGGTTTTTTGAAATAGTCCAAATTTTTCTATTTCTATTTAGTTTTAAAAAATCTTCTAATCTAGTCAAAATTAGTTACAATTTATTAATTATACCAGATAAGTGTAAAGTGGTAATAATTTCATAAACGCACTCCTATTGTAATAAATTAATGCTAACATGTCAGGGGAAATTTTCAAAGAATTTATAAATTTTTATAGTTAAATTATTCTGTAATTTTTTAACAAAAAAATCCCAGCCTGAAAAACAGGCTATAAAAATGTAGCTGATGGTAATTAGGCTATCATTTAATTTTATGATATACTAATCTTCAATAAAGATTACACAAATTTTTCAGCTACATGCTGAACATCAGAAAAAATATTAATTAAAAAAAGTGTCTAAATTATGAAGTTTAGTTTGTTGTGTTTGCTGTGTTATTTGGGATTCCATCAACATGAGGTTGTAGATGTCAAGTTTGGTTTTGGCAAATCTGGAAAAATAATGACGGTTAAATGTAAAAATTGCGGTACCGTTGAAATTAAAACAGGTGATTAAAAAAATTATTGAATGAATATAGATGTAACAAAAAATATTGATATAAGAAGATATGTAAGTTGGAAAAAAGTAGTTAAAGGAAAACCAATACACATAAGGTTATATGAATTAATTTATTATGAGTTATTAATTGCTTGGATTGAAATAGATAAACCTTCAATTCGTTCAGCGATTTATGAGATGATGAATCGAAAAGAATTTAATGAAGATTTTGTTAAAGGACAGAAAATACAACAATTTATTGATGAAATTAAAGATAACCCATGCGATGACGGATCTGGTTATTATATTTCAAGTTCAAATGAGGTGCTGGCGAAAGAAGATATTAAAAACCTCTATAAAATTAAACACGCAATGAAAGATAAGTTAAGCACAAAGAATATGATTAATAGATATAGATCAATATTTGTTTTTTGTAAAATATATGAATCTTGGGCATTATTAAAAAAAGATGAACAGATTCATGATATAACTAAAAAAGAAAGATTTGATGTGACACCGGACTTGCCTTTAAAAATTATTGGCGTAAATTAAAGTAAAATAAATCATCTTCGGGTGTGACCAGAGAGTGACCAAACCACTTTTTGCAATCTAAAAAATTCTGCAAAATCTTAAATTAATGGCGGAGAGAGTGGGATTCGAACCCACGATACGATTGCTCGTATACACACTTTCCAAGCGTGCGCCGTGAACCTGGCGGCTTGATACCAACACTTTTAATTATTTGTAAGATTTACAAACATAGTAAATTCTAGACTTATTCTTGTAGCTTCACCCTCATTTAAAGCTGCGCCATGAAGAACATTGTCATGAAAAATCACGGCTGTAGTTGGTAGAGAATCTAGAGAATCAACTTTTAAATTATATTTAGAAGTATCAAAAATTGGTTTTCTTATACCCTGTCTTATTTCGGTTTGATAATCAAATTCTTTTAGCTGTGAAAAGGGAACAATTTTTAATCCCATATATTTACTACAATGCAATGGAATCCAAACTTTGATTCTCTCTTTGTTTTTTGGTGGTATAAAATCTTTTCTTTCATTCAGATCCCAAAACCATTTATCAGCATGGAGTGAAGCGCGATCTGTATTTTGATTAGGCCGTACAATACGCCAATACATTTCTTCATGGCCAATTTTTTCTCCGTCAAAAGTGCCAGAAATTAGTATAGGTCCAAATATTTTTTCTAAAGTTTTAAAAAATTGCAATTTCTTAATTTTTTCAACGTCTTTTTTAGATAATATTCTTGTTTTTTTTACCCAAAATTTTGAATGGTCAATTTTATCAGAATTTTTGTGATAATTTATTATTTTATTTTCTTTGAATATATTTTTTAGCGCTGGGTAATTTTTTTCTATTTTTTTAATATAATGTTTTTCTACAAGATTACGCATTGTATTTAAATCAAGATTAGTGATATTAATTATGAAATATCCTTCTTTCTTATTTAATATTTTGTAATATTCTTTGTTATTGAGCATTTTTGTTATGTTGAATATACATCTTACATTAATTATTTTTATCTTAGCCTAAAAGCTATTTCTATAGTATTAAACAGGTGCTAATTATTAATTAATAGAAAAAAGCGCCCTTAGCTCAGTATTTATAATGGAAGGTGAAACGGAAAATATGAATACTTCATCTTATTGCAAAAAAAAGACATAAAAATTTTAAAAATCACCTCTACGAGCGACACAGGAGCGACAGAACCTCTTTTCGCAACTCAAAAAATCTTCCAAAAAGTTAAATTAATGGCGGAGAGAGTGGGATTCGAACCCACGATACGGTTTCCCGTATACACACTTTCCAAGCGTGCGCCTTCACATTCCTCGGTAAATCTCCAACACTTACCCTAAGAAATCTTCAAATAACATTATATTTTTAAAACAAGAATATTGCAAATATTTTACTTGTTATTCTCTGGACGACATATGGACGACAGAGATTCCTTAATTTAATTCTGTAGTACCTTGAATCACATTCCTTTGAAATGATTCTCTACGTGACTCTTAGATTCCCTAGCGTGGATGTTTGAATATACTTTAGAGTGAAATTAAATTTATGTTTGGGGGTATGCGGGGTGAACCCCTAGGGTATCCTATTTATATATTCCAAGGTATGCTCTGAAACAGAATTTGAGTGTTAATCACAATTGATGTTGAGTTTAAATAGTTTTTATTTTTCTTATTACAAAACTATACAAAATCTTGCTCTCCTTAAAAATCAGGTGTTCTTAGTATTCAGGTGTTCTTAGTATGATAATAGGGAATTAGTATAGCCCCTAATATATAGTCTAGAGAATAATACTATTTAATTAAAGGAATAGATTTAAGCTTATGTTTCCTAAAAACATGGTTCATAAATTTATGCAATAGCTTCTTATTTCTATATTGAACTATAAATGAATCATGAACGACAAGGATTGGTATTCTCATACTAACCATTCTCTCAATAATACTTTCAGCTATACAACTATCCTTAAACTGTAATTTCGTACCCACTTTAGTAAATAAATAATGCTTAATA
>CAJQSJ010000040.1 GCA_905612535.1 uncultured Pelagibacteraceae bacterium
CTTTATTGCTATTATAACAGCCTAATAAACTATTTTTGTTACTTGAGATAATATTTACATCCATTACTTGGCCGATTATACAATTTTCTGATTCTACTCTAACTGGAGTCATAAACTTTGTTCTCCCAAAAAAATATTTTTGGTATTTTGATTTATTTTCAATCAATACTTCGCAGTTTTTTTGTACAAATGATTGGTTGCTTTTTGTTTGGTGACTTTCTAAAATATTTTGTAATTTTTTAAGTTTTTCTTTACTTTCTTCAAGGTTATTAATTTCTTTTTTGTCAGCTGGAGTTCCGGGTCTCGGGCTAAAGATAAATGAATATGAATTCAAAAAACCCACTTTGTTAATAAGTTCAATTGTTTCTTCAAAATCCTTTTCTGTTTCGCCAGGATAACCTACTATAAAATCACTTGAAAAATTAATATTTCTGTTAATTTTTTTTAATTTATCGATAATTTCTAAGTAATGTTTTTTACTATGTTTTCTATTCATGGATTTAAGAACTTTATCTGATCCACTCTGAACTGGAAGGTGAAGAAAAGGCATTAATTTTTCACATTCACCATAACAATTAATAAGGTCTTCCGTCATGTCTTTTGGGTGAGAAGTTGTAAATCTAATTCTTTCCAAACCGTCAACTTTATCTAGTTTTTTAATCAAATCAGAAAGTGTGTAATTTTTTTTGTTATCTGAAAAATTATAAGCGTTAACATTCTGGCCAAGTAAAATAATTTCTTTAGCTCCATTATTAATTAAATTTTTTGCTTCATTAATAATTTGATTAAATGATCTAGAATATTCTGGGCCTCTCGTATAAGGAACGACACAAAAATGACAAAATTTATCACATCCTTCTTGTATAGTTAGATTTGCTGAAATTTTACTTTGTGAATTTGGAATTTTTTCAAGCGCGTCAAATTTTTTTACTACATTAAATGCAGTTGAATTAAATCTTTGTTTTTTTCTTTGGTAAGCTAGTATCAAGTCTGATATTTCGTGATAAGATTGAGGTCCAATAACAATATCAATATATGGTTCTCTTTTTATCATTTCATCAGACTCTGCTTGAGCTACACAACCAGAAATAATAACTAATGGTTTTTTTAAATATCTAAATTCTTTTTTTACTCTTCCTATTTCGTGATATACTTTTTCAGTCGCCTTTTCTCTTATATGGCAAGTATTTAAAACAAAACAATCAGCTTTTTTTTTAATATCAGTTTTTTGAAATCCAATACTTGCAGTTAAATCATAAATACGATTTGAATCGTATTCATTCATTTGGCATCCAAACGTTTTAATAAATATTTTTTTAGACAATTTTTTTTTATTTTTTATCTTTTATTTTTCGAACCATATAATTCTAATCTATGATCTACAAGACTGTATCCAAGTTTTGCTGCAACTTCCTTTTGAAGTTTTTCAATTTCTTCATTAACAAACTCGATTATTTCCCCAGTATTAATATCAATGAGATGATCATGATGCTCGTGGGTAGCTTGCTCATATCTCGCTTTATTACCCTTAAAATCGTGTTTTGCAACTATGCCAGATTCTTCAAATAATTTTACTGTTCTATATACCGTTGCAATGCTTATCTTAGAATCTAGTTTGCTGACTCTTTTGTGCAATTCATCAACATCTGGATGGTCTGCAGATTCTGACATTACTTTAGCTATTAATTTTCTTTGATCGGTAAGGCGTACACCTTTTTTTATACATTTCTTTTCAATATCGTTGATCATAATTTTTTATTTTTTAATATAATTAAAACATATTTTTTTTGAAGAAGTCTAGCTTAAATATAAAGGTTTGATCAAATCTTTTTTCAATAAACCCTTTAAACAAAGAAATTCAAGCTCATTATGATCTAAGTTTACGATATGTATGTTATTTAGTTCTAATATTTTTTTATCAAAATACTTAGATATGCTTTTTGGAATCACTTTAAATTTATCTCCAAATTTTTTTATTATTTCATTTTTACTTATTTCTTTAATTTCTGATGGATTTGAAAGATTTTTTTCAAATTTTTTAAAAAAATATTTATCTCTAACTTTTAAAAGACTATAAATGTTATCTTTTTTCCCAAAGAATTTTGCACCTGACCAAATAAAATTATCATATGCAAATAATTTTAAATTTTTTGATAAGCAAATTCCTTTAGCGGTTGCTAAAGATCCTCTTAGGCCTGAATAGCTACCCGGTCCAATATTAACAAGAATTGCCTCCAACTCATCCAAACTTAATTTATTTTCTTCTAAAAAATCCAGCATTAACTTCATT
>CAJQSJ010000041.1 GCA_905612535.1 uncultured Pelagibacteraceae bacterium
TTCCGTTGCTATTTTTAATCGACCTTTTCTCTAGACCTATATTTGCTAAATCAAAAAATATTTTTCCCCATTCCAATAATGTTTTGTTTTCAATAATAGTATCAAATCCTTTTTTAGGAGCATCAATATATGCATTTAAAACATCAGAAATATTCCACTTATTAATAATTTCTAACGCTTCAGTTAAAGTTCCGTAAAGTAAACCCGTGTAAAAAGCTGGGCCGCCACAATGACAATCCCACTCACAAGTATCTAAAGATCTAATCTCTATATATTTTTTTAAACGAACTTCAGTAAATATAGTTGCTAAATGGATTTCAAAATCTTTAATATTTGGTTTTTCATTATCTATAACTGAAATTTTTCCTTCCATAAATTCTTTAAATGTTTTTCCTTCTGCCTTTAAGTGATTGCCGTTTTTATACAAAAATAACAAAGGCGAATTAATTGCCATATCTGTATATTTTTCAAAGCTCATATCTTCTAAAAAAAATTTTGGTAACCCTCCTCTTGAGGTATTTTGCCAAATTTTTGATCTATAGGATAAATAGCCATTCAGTTTATTTTCTTTTATAGCTGAATTTGCAAAAATTGCGGTGGATAGAGGAACTAAAAAGGCGCTTAATTTAAATTTCTTTGCAAAATCTTCTTCAGAAATATAATCCAAGTTTATTTGTGTTCCACAGGTTTGGTACATCATTTCTAAACTAAGTTTTCCATTCTTTGGCATTTCATCTGTCATAATTTTGTATCTGTGCTTAGGTGTCTGAGGAACGTTTTCTAACTTAGAAAAAGGATCAAAACTTGTTGCTACCATTTTTAAATCAAAATGTTTACACGTCTTTTTTAACTCATCCAAAAATTCAAAAGATTCGTTACAATTTTGATGTATGGACTTTAGTGGAGCTCCTGAAAGTTCTATTTGATTACCGGGTTCAAGTGTAATACTTTTATTATTTTTATATAACGCAATCGTATTATTTTTTTCTTTTATAGGTTTCCATCCAAATTGTTCTAAAAAATTTAAAACATTTGTAACCGTCTCAAAATTAATTCTCTTTTTTGATTCATTATTAAATAAAAATTTTTCGTGTTCCACTCCAATACGAAGGTTATTTTCTTCTTTACACCCGTCTTCAAAATATTTTAATAAATCTTCTTTTTTGATCACTGTTTAATATGGTTTAGCCAATTTCTAAGTTCAAGAGTTCTTGTATCATCTTTAAGCTTAATCTTGGCTTTTTCAATCACTCTTATATGAGAATTTACTTCATTAATATCTCTAAAGACTCTCTTATCAACTAAGCCTTTCGACCTATGCTTAATCAACTTTATCATGTAATCATAAGGTATTTCTGGATGATACTGCAATCCCCATATCTCAGATTTTCCTACATTAAACTGTAAAGCCATAAATTTATTAATTTCATCACTTGCTAATAAAATTGAATTTGAGGGTGGAACTTCAACTTCATCATGGTTAAAGGCTGGTGTTGAAAACTTGTGTACTTTTGATGAATACAAGTTATGTTTTTTTCCTTCTTCTGTTAACTTAATATCTTGTGCTATGCCAATATGAGCTCCATTTGGTGAAACTCTACATTTTCCTCCAGCGGCAGTAACGGTTATTTGCAGTCCCCAACATGCTGCAAAAATTTTTTGTTCACTTTCAAAACATTTTTTAGCAAATTGAATGTGTTTTTTAATTTCACTGCTATTGTCGTTAACTCTTAAAGTGCTTCCTGTTAAGATAATTCCATTATATTTTTTTAACGATTTTATAATCTTGAAAATAGATTGATCGTCCCCCGGCGCAACTATTTCTATCTCGCAGTTTGGTTCAATTTTTTTTACGTGTAGTTTAAAATTCTCTGATTGCGGAACACAACCTGCAGCATTAAAGTTAACATTTTCCTCATTTGTATTGCCTTCAACAATTAATACCTTTAATTTATTCATAGAAGGATTATATGAAATTTTTAGTTCTACAACACATAAATATTGAACACCCAGGTATATTTCTTAAATATATGAAAGAGGATAATATTCAATTAGACACTATAGAATTAAATGAAAATGAAAAAATACCAAATCTAGATAAATACGATGCAATGATTGTCATGGGTGGTCCTATGGACACGTGGCAAGAAGAAACTTATCCGTGGCTAAAAATAGAAAAAGAACACATACACAACTTTGTCTCAATCAAAAAAAAACCATACCTAGGTTTGTGTTTGGGCGCACAATTGCTTAGTGAGGCAATTGGTGGAAAAGTTAGAAAAATGTTAACACCTGAAATAGGAGTATTAAATGTATCTATAAAAGATGATAAATCAATATTCAACGGGATAGATAAAAATTTAAAAGCTTTGCAGTGGCATTCTTATGAAGTTTATGATCTACCTAAAAATTCAAAAATACTAGCAACTTCTCCGGCATGCAATGTCCAGGCGTTTTCTTCAGAAAAAGCTTTTGGTTTACAATTTCATGTGGAGCAAACGAATGAAACTGTTCCTCAATGGGCGTGTGTACCAGAATATAAATCAGCTTTAGAAAATACATTGGGACAAAATGCGCTTGAAAAATTTAAAAAAGATGTTGAAGAAAATTTAAATATTTTTAATAACAGTGCAAAAATAATTTATAAAAATTTTAAAAAAATAGTTTAAAAGCATTCCTGATGAAATTAAAAGAGAAAATTAAGGCTCCTAA
>CAJQSJ010000042.1 GCA_905612535.1 uncultured Pelagibacteraceae bacterium
AACGGTAGACACTTATATACTTGTTGGAGAAAATTTTTATCATCCCTTGATGAATGGTAATTATGGAATAAAATCAATTATTAAGGCTATACCAGATAGTAACATTAGTTATGAAGAGGAAGGCAATATTGGGGGTGGTGACGCTGCGCAATTAGCCTGGTTTAATTTTACAGATCCCAAAACTTCTAACGAAGATAAAAAAAAAATAAAAAATCTTTTAATAGAATATTGTTCTAAAGACACGATGGCTGTTTATGATCTAGTAAGGTATTTGATAAATGTTCAATTAACTACGAAAAAGCTTATTAAAAAAAAAGACGAAACAATTAAAAATGAATGACGAAGAAATTATTAAAAAAACAAATAACTAAGCTAATTAATGATCCTAAAAGAATAGATGCAATAGGTAATGAACCTCATATGGTCAAGTGGGAAGAATCTAATCCTTGGTTTGGTTATGACAAAAAGCTAACTCGTAAAGCTATAAAAATTGCTCGTGAGCTTGATAAAGATAAAGTTAATGCAAAGACAAATAAATATTGGAATATGATTGACAAAAAATTATGGGGAAATAAAAATAAATAAATGACTTATCCAATTTACGAAAATAAAAAATCTAATTTAACACCTGATAATATGTTCTTTGAATTTGATTGTGGAGATTTATGGGTAAGAAAAGATGTTTGTTTCCAAGATGATCTTGATGCTTGTTTTGACAAATCAATAGAACCATCTATATCAGATTTGTCTAATGAAATTGAAAAATTTCAGTGGAAAATGACATACACAATTCCATACCCAGAGCAGATTGATGGTTTAAAACTAAATCAAAATTATAAGATCAAAGAAGGGAATAATTATTATACTTGCCCAATAATTTTTAATAATAAAAAACTTACGATTTTGAATGATCTAATGCTCAATTCACCAGAAACAATAATTGACCTAATTAATAAATTTAAGAATGTTGAAATTATACGATTTGAAATAAATACAATGTCTGGTGATGGTACTTTAGAACTTTTAGAAGATGATGATGAATATTTTAAGGTACAGTTAAATAACCCAAAATGGTGGACTAGTTTAAGCCCATATGATGATAAGACTGGCATAGAAGATTTAAAAAAAATTAAAAAAGGTATAAATCCTAAAATTAAATTTGATTATGAAGATGTTTCAGATGAAGACATATCAATGCTAAAAAAGGAAAGATTAATTTAATGAAAAATACAACAATATTGCAAAAAACGATTAAGATTGATTAAGCTTCTTCGCCAAATACTCAGCATCAATGTTAGCATAACGCTTAACCATATTACTGGATTTCCATCCTCCTTGTGCTGCAAGTTCCAACGTCGTCCAACCTTGTTTAGCAAGTTTTGTTGCACCTAAATGTCTTAGATCATGAAAATGAAAATCTCTTATGTTTACTTTCTTAACACATCTTTTAAAAGCTTTTTCAAATCCTCCTATACTACCAAGGTTGATAAACCTACCATCTATAGTTAGTGGCAAAGCTTGAAGTGTTGATGTTGCCAACGATGATAAACCAATAGTTCTTGGGATATTATTCTTGGTCACTTTGATGTGTGCTGTTCTATTATGATAATCAACATCACTTCGTTTAAGGTTCAACAATTCTCCACGTCTACACAACGTTTCAATTCCCAACACGATGAGCTCTCTCATGTAGTATATGGTTGATTTACTAGCTGTTTCTAATAATTGTTTCAGTTCCTTATCTGATAAAATTCTATCTCGTCCTGGAGGTTCACTAGGTTTAGTTACTAAGGATACTGGATTGGATTGTAAAGGTAGGCTTAGCTCTTTTTTTCCAATATTAAATGCTCTAGAAATTATACCTAAGTATTTTTTAACCGTTGAGGGTGATTTACCAGCACCAAGTTTTTCATCCCTAAATTCAGCTATATGACTGCTGTTTAATTTTAACAAAGTAATGTTTCCTATACTTTGTCTACACAATAGATTTATTTCATATTGAAATTGCTTGGGTCTTCTTGTTTTTGATTTGTATTTATCATGATATAATTTTAACAAGTCCTTCAGCTTCATGGTTGCCAAGCAGGATGTGTCTTGAAAACTATTACTTTCTAATTGTGTCTTTGTTTTTAAAGCCCACTTTTGAGCTTCTTGTTTCCTGATAAAGGTTTTGCCAATTCGATAACCTTTGTAATTGATTAGACATTGCCATTTATTGTTTCTTTTCCTTAAGTGCATTTTCTCCTCCGTTTTAAATGCTGTCGACGACACACCGACGACAACGGTTAACATTGAGAAAATTTCTCTCGGAATTATGTAGGGATTCTATAGGAATATGGCGGAGAGAGTGGGATTCGAACCCACGATACGATTGCTCGTATACACACTTTCCAAGCGTGCGCCTTCAACCACTCGGCCACCTCTCCAGCTAAGATTCTTTGCTTATTTTTAAAACTCCGATAAAAGCTTCTTGAGGAATTTCTACTCTGCCGAATTGTTTAGATCTAGCTTTTCCTTTTTTTTGTTTTTTTAGCAGTTTCTTTTTTCGGTCCCCAGCTCCTCCACCATGGATCTTGGTTAGTACATCTTTTGAAAAACCTTTTATTGATTCTCTTGCTACTATTTTTCCTCCTATTGCCGCCTGAATTGGAATCATAAAATTATGTCTTGGAATAAGATCTTTTAATTTTTCACACACCTGTCTTCCAGTTTTTTCAGCAAAGTCTTTATGAATTATCATAGCCAGGGCATCAACGGGTTCAGTGTTTACTAAAATTCCTAGTTTGACGAGTTGACCCTCTTTATGTCCTGTTATTTCATAATCAAAACTAGCATATCCACTTGAAACTGATTTTAATTTATCATTAAAATCAAAGACTACTTCATTTAAAGGAAGATTGTATGACACTACAGCTCGATTTCCTGAATAGCTAAGATTAGTTTGAGCTCCTCTTTTGTCTTGGCAAATCTTCATGATGGAACCTAAATATTCATCTGGCGTAATAATAGTAGCATTAATCCATGGCTCTTCTATTTTAGCAATCTGGGTAGGATCGGGCATGTTAGATGGGTTTTGTAAATCTATAACTTCGCCTTTAATCTTATGTACTTTGTAAATAACTCCAGGAGTAGTTGTAATTAAATTCACATCAAATTCTCTCTCGAGTCTTTCGGTGATAATTTCTAAATGCAATAAGCCAAGAAAGCCACATCTAAAACCTAAACCTAACGCACTTGAAGATTCGGCTTCATAAGAGAAGCTTGCATCATTCAACTTAAGTTTTCCTAAACCGTCTTTTAATTTTTGATACTCAGAGCTATCTACTGGAAATAAACCGCAGAAAACTACTGGTTTACTAGGCTTAAATCCTGGAAGCGGATCTACAATTGGATTTGCTGCATCGCATATAGTATCTCCTACTTTTGTTTCAGATAAAGTTTTGATACCCGCTATAATAAATCCAATTTCTCCTGCATTTAATTCTTTTACATCTATAGGTTTTGGAGTGAATACTCCTGCTTTTTCAATCACATATTCTTCATCATTTGACATTAATTTAATTTTCATGCCTTTTTTTATTTTTCCATTAATAACTCTAACTAAAATCACTACACCTAAGTAAGTGTCGTACCAACTATCAACCAATAACGACTTCAGTTTTTCAGATTGTTTGCCTTTTGGGGAAGGTAAAATATTTATTATTGATTCTAAAATTTCGTCAACTCCTTCTCCTGTTTTACCTGAACAACTAATTGCGTTTGATGTATCTATACCAATAACATCTTCAATCTCTTTTTTAGTTTTTGCGATATCAGAAGCTGGTAAATCTATCTTATTTAAAATTGGAATTACTTCATGGTTAATTTCAAGAGCTTGATAAACATTAGCTAAAGTTTGGGCTTCAACTCCTTGAGTACTATCAACTATTAATAAAGATCCCTCGCATGCAGATAGTGAGCGGCTCACTTCATAGCCAAAATCAACATGTCCAGGTGTATCAATTATGTTTAAAATATATTCTTTTCCATCTTTAGCTTTATACTTTAATTTAACAGTTTGCGCCTTGATGGTAATGCCTCTCTCCCTTTCTATGTCCATAGAATCAAGCACTTGCGATTTCATTTCTCTGTCTGTCAGTCCTCCGCATTTATGGATTATTCGGTCTGCTATCGTAGACTTGCCATGATCTATATGTGCAATTATTGAAAAATTACGTATTCTTTCTATATCAGACATTAAGATCTTAGAGTTGCGCCAGTTGTATTTTGAACAGAAGATATGATTTTTTTGCTTGCTTGTTCAATATCTTCTTCACTTAAAGTTTTATCTTTTGGTTCAAACGTTACATTAAAAGCAATAGATTTCTTTCCTAAATTAATATTTTCTCCCTGATAAACATCGAAAATTTTTACATTTTTAATTAAATCTTTATCTATATTTTTAACTAAATTTACAATTTCTCCTGAACTATATTTTTCATCAATTACAAAAGCAAAATCTCTGACTACTTTTTGATAATCTGAAACAATAAATTCTGGCTTAGCTTCTCTAATTTTTTTTCCCAAATCCGGCATATTGTCTAAAAAAATTTCAAATCCTAAAACGCTTTCAACTCTTAAATCTAGTTTTTTTATAAGTGATGGGTGGATTTCTCCAAAATATGCTAGTTCCGGTCCATTAGCTGACTCTAAAGATATCAGCCCTGATCTGCCAGGATGATACCATTTTTTTGTTTTATTGCTGATTGATAGTTTTGAACTATCAATTCCAATTTCAATTAGGGTTCTAATAACATCATTTTTAATATCAAAAACATCAAAACTTCTTTCTTTTTCAATCCAGTTTTTTCTTGAATATTTTCCAGTTTTGATCGCACCAATCACTGTTGATTGTTTTCCTGGTTTTTTTTCATGAAAAACTGGTCCAATTTCAAATAGCATTAGATCCTCAAAATTTCTATGTATATTTTTTTTTGCCGCTAGCATTAGATTTGAATACATGGATGATCTTAAAACATCTAAGTCACTAGATATTGGGTTGGATATTCTGATTTCTTCGTTTAAATCTGAAAAAAAACTATCAACTTTTGAATCTGTAAAAGACCATGTAATTGCTTCTATAAAACCTCTTGAAGCAACCGATCTTTGTGAAAAATGAAAAAGTTTTTGTCTATTGTTTAACGTTTCTTTAATATTTTCTTTTTCTGGATTTATAAGTGGAATTTTATCATACCCCTTTATTCTTACAAGCTCTTCAATAAGATCGATATCCTCTTTAAGATCTTCTCTCCATGATGGAGGTGCAACTTTAATACTTTTTTTACCGGCCTTTACCTCGCAGCCTAACGAAGATAATATTTTTTTAATCTCTGAGCTTGTAATTGAATACCCGATAGTTCGTAAAAACTTTTCATAATTTAAATCAATTGACTTATTATCATTTTTTAATTTACCTACAATTGACAATTTACTAGCTTCGCCACCACATATATCTAAAACCATACACATTGCTAATTCTAGTCCCATCTGTACTGATTTGGGATCAACGCCTCTTTCAAATCTATATTTAGCATCAGTATCTATATTTAAATTCTTTGCAGTTCTTCTAATTTCTGAAGGAAAAAAATAAGCAGATTCTAATAAAATATTTTTCGTTGAAAGCTCTGTGCCAGACTTAGTGCCGCCAATAATTCCGCCTAATCCTAGCACGTCTGATTTGTCCGTTATTACACACATATTATTATCAAGCGTATATTTTTTATTATCAAGCGCTTCAAAAGCTTCTCCTTTTTTAGAATTTCTTACTATTATTTCTTTATTAATTTTATCGGCATCGTATGCGTGCATAGGTCTATTTAAATCGAACATTATATAGTTTGTAATATCCACAATTGCCGATATGGGTTTTAACCCCAATGATACAATTTTATCTTTAAGCCAATTTGGACTTTCTTTATTTTTAACGTTTTTTATGTATATGCTTCCAAAAACACCACAACCTTGGTTTTTTTCTTTTTTAATTGAAACTTTAATCGGTTGTTTAAATTTTTGATTTATTTTTATTGGAGGTTGTTTTTTTAGCTCGCCTAGACCGGATGCAGCTAAATCTCTTGCAATACCACGAACTCCTAAACAGTCCGATCTATTAGGTGTGATAGCTATATCTATTACATCTTCAGCAGAGCTTTTAAAATATTTTTTTCCTATTTCTTTTTCATTTTTTTTTAATTCAATGATTCCGTCTTTATCTGAAGATTGATTAAGTTCATTTCCAGAACAAAGCATGCCATACGATTCGACACCTCTAATTTTTGCTACTTTTAATTTCATTTTAGTTTTTGGAATTATAGATTCTGGTGGAGCATAAACTGTAAATAATCCATCTCTCGCATTTGGAGCTCCACAAACTACTTTTATCAAACTTCCTTTACCAACATCGATATCGCAAAGTTTTAACTTATCAGCATTTGGGTGTTTTTGAGATTTAACAATTTTACAAATAACAAAATTATCTAAATCATTATTTGGAGTCTTTACGTTTTCAACTTCAAGGCCAACTTCGGTTAAACGCTCAATTATTTTTTTTAAATTTGCTTTAGTTGACAAATGATTTCTTAACCACGAAAGAGAGATTATCATCTACTTAGCCCCCTATAGTTTGTTGGAACATCAAGAGGATCGAAACCATAAAACTCTAACCATCTAATATCACTTTCAAAAAATGCTCTTAGATCATTGATGCCATATTTTAACATAGCCAGTCGGTCTATTCCTACGCCAAATGCGTATCCTTGATATTCTTTTGGATTTACTTTTACATTTTTTAGAACTTTGGGATGTACCATTCCACAACCAAGAATTTCTAGCCACTTATCGCCTTCTCCAATTTTAATTTTTCCATCTTGGATTCTATAACCAATATCCACTTCAGCCGATGGTTCAGTAAAAGGAAAATGACTCGGTCTAAATCTTATTTTTACTTTATCAATTTCAAAAAACTTTTTCACAAAATAATATAAACAGCCTTTAAGATGTCCCATATTTATATTTTTATCTATATGTAATCCTTCTAATTGGTGGAACATAGGCGCATGAGTTTGGTCGCTATCGCATCTATACGTTCTGCCAGGTGCAATTATTTTAAATGGAGGTTTACTATTTAACATAGTTCTAATCTGCACTGGAGAAGTATGTGTGCGTAAAAGTAATTCTTTGGAATGATCAAGATAAAATGTATCATGCATATCTCTTGCGGGGTGGTTTTTTGGTGTATTAAGTGCAGAGAAATTATAATATTCATTTTCTACATCGGGTCCCTCTTCTACGGAAAAACCGATTTCAGAAAATATAGAGGTAACTTCATCTATTACTTGCGAGACGGGATGAATTTTTCCAGAAAAAAAAGCTCGCCCAGGTAAAGTTACATCAATTTTTTCACTTTTTAATTTTTTATTAATTTCTACCTGATCAAATTCTATGAATCTTGTTTTGATGGTTTTTTCTACTTTTTGTTTAAGCTCATTAAGCTTAGCTGCATAATCTTTTTTTTTATTTTGATCTAAGCTAACGATTTTTTTAAAAAGTTCTGTTATTGAACCTTTTTTTCCAAAAACTTCTGTTTTAAATAAATCTAGTGAACTGCGGTCATTAATATTTTTTAATTTATTTAAAATGTCTAGCTCTATCTGATCAAAATTTTCCATATAATATATTTTTAACGATTCTTCGTTTTATTAAAGATAATAGAAATAATCTTATTAGTTAAGGGAGGATTGTGCTTTTTTTACAATAGATTTAAATGCTTCTGGGTCATTATAAGCAATTTCTGCTAGTATTTTTCGATCCAATTTGATTCCCGACTTGTTTAGTCCGTTTATAAATTTAGAATAAGTAATTCCTTCGGATCTCACTCCTGCGTTAATTCTCTGTATCCATAAAGATCTAAATTCTCTTTTTTTTGCTTTTCGATCTCTGTAAGCGTATTGCATTGCTTTTTCCAAAGCTTGTTTTGCTACACGTATAGTATTTTTTCTTCTACCATACTGGCCTTTAACCTGCTTTAAAACTTTTTTATGTTTAGCGTGACTTGTTACGCCTCTTTTTACTCTTGACATATTATCCTCTCAAACTATAAGGCATATACGACTTAACAATTTTTGAATCTTGTTTAGACATAATTGTTGTGCCTCTTTGTTTTCTTATTTGTGAATTAGTTCTTTTAATCATTCCGTGTCTTTTCCCTGCTTGAGCCATTTTTATCTTACCGGTAGCAGTGAATCTAAATCTTTTTTTTGCAGAACTTTTTGTTTTTAATTTTGGCATGAATTTAACGCATTTTATACAAAGTTTATATTTGATTTACAATAAGATTATAAAGCTAGTTGGGCTGAATGATCATAATGATTTGTCTGCCTTCAAATTTAGGTCTTACTTCGACCTTTCCGAGGCTTATAATATCGTTTTTTATACGTTCCATTAGCTTATAGCCTAAATCTGTATGTTGCATCTCTCTTCCTTTAAACCTAACAGTAAATTTAACTTTATCTCCTTTTCCTAAAAATTTTTGGGCGTTTTTAATTTTGAAAGCGTAGTCATGGACATCAGTAACTGGTCTAAGTTTTATTTCTTTTAAACTGACTATCTTTTGCTTTTTTTTAGATTTATTTGCTTTTTTTTGCATATCATATCTATATTTTCCAATATCAACAATTTTGCATACAGGAGGTTTGGCATTCGGAGAAATTTCAATAAGATCAAGTCCTTCATTTTTTGCCATTGAAATTGCTTCATCAATTGCAAGTGTTCCTAAATTATTTCCATCGCTACCTATAACCTGAACTTCTGATGCTCGGATCCTGTCGTTTGTTCTTGGGCCCTTAGGCTTTGATCTATATTGAAAATAATTTTTTTTTGGATATGCCACTAGTTTTTTAAAATTTTGTTCGCTTTGGATATTTTATCAGTTGCTACTTGAAGTGAAAGAGTTTCTTGTTGTTCGTGGCCTAATCTTCGTATTGTTACACTTTCATTTTTAAATTCTTTTTCACCGCATATTAATAATAATGGAATTTTTGACAACGAGTGTTCTCTAATTTTATAATTTATTTTTTGGTTTTTTAAATCCATTTCTGTGTTTATACCCGCTTTCGTAAATTGTTCATATATCTTTTTTGCATAATTGTCGAATTCTGATGAGATAGGAAGAACAATTGCTTGAAGTGGTGATAACCATAACGGTAATTTGCCTGCATAATGTTCAAGTAAAATTCCTATAAATCTTTCTAAAGATCCAAATAATGCTCTATGTAACATTACGGGAACCTTTTTTAATCCATCTCTATCTACATATGATGCTCCTAGTCTAAATGGAAGATTAAGATCAACTTGCAGAGTTCCACACTGCCAATCTCGCCCAATAGCATCTCTTAATACAAATTCAATTTTTGGTCCGTAAAAAGCTCCTTCCCCTTTATTAATTTCATATTTTAATTTTGTTTGTTTTATAGCTTTTAGTAGAGCTTCCTCTGATTTGTCCCAAACTTTATCATCTCCAACTCTTTTTTCTGGTCTATCAGAATATTTTAATAAAACATTCTCAAAACCTAAATCTTTATAAATTTCTAATATTAAATTTGTAACAGTTAGACATTCTTCGGTTATTTGATCTTCAGTGCAGAAAATATGAGCATCATCTTGCGTAAAGGCTCTAACTCTTAGTAATCCATGTAGAGCACCAGATGGTTCATATCTATGTACTTTTCCAAACTCTGAAAGCTTAAGAGGAAGATCTCTATAACTTTTTAAACCTCTGTTAAATACTTGAACACAACCAGGGCAATTCATTGGTTTAACTGCAAATACTTTTTTATCTGGTGTTTCTGAAGTATACATATGTTCGCCAAATTTTTCCCAATGACCTGATTTTTCCCATAAATTTTTATCTAATAATTCGGGGGTATTAATTTCTTTATAGCCAGCTTTTTTTTGTTTTTGTCTCATATAATCAACAAGAGTCTGGAAAAGAGTCCAACCTTTATCATGCCAAAAAACAGCTCCAGGACTTTCCTCTCGAAAATGAAATAAATCCATCTCCTTTCCTAACTTCCGATGGTCTCTTTTTTCAGCTTCTTCAAGACGCTTTAAATATTCATCAAGTTCTTTTTGAGATGGCCACGATGTTCCATAAATTCTTTGTAACATTTCATTGTTTGAATCTCCCCTCCAATAAGCGCCAGACACTTTAGTAAGTTTAAAATATTTCCCTATTTTTTTAGTTGATACAAGATGAGGACCTCTACAAAGATCGTACCATTTTCCATGATAATATATCGTAACTTCTTGATCTTCTGGTATGCTATCAACAAGTTCAACTTTGTAATTTTCACCAATCTTTTTATAGTGATCTTTTGCTTTTTTTCTTTCCCACACTTCTCTTTTTGTGGGTTCGTCTTTTTCAACAATTTCTTTCATTTTTTTTTCAATTTTTTCTAGGTCTTGTGGAGTAAAGGGTTCTTTTCTAGAAAAATCATAATAAAAACCATCTTTAATAGCGGGTCCAATGGCTATCTTAGTTCCAGGAAATAGTTTTTGAACTGCCATTGCCATGATATGCGTAGTGTCATGTCGTATTGCATCTAGTCCTTCTTGGTCTTTAGAAGTAATTATCTTAACTCTAGAATCTTTTTTTATTTGATGGCTTAAATCTTTTAACTCTTCATCGACTTCCATTATTAGTGCGGCCTTTTCTAAACTTTTACTAATTTTATTTGCTATTTCAAAACCATTAATTGTTGTAGAAAATTGAATTTTTTTACCGTCTGGCAGTTTTATTTCTGGCATTTATTAAGATAAGTTAATCAACTTTTTATATTCAGTAAAGGTTGTCTGACACATTTTGTCAACATCAAACTTTTTTTGTATATTTTTTCTTCCTTCATAACCCATAGATTTCAATGAATTATGATCCATTTGCATTATTATAATTATTTTTTCAGCTAAATCATTTGCATTGCCACTTTTAAAAAATAATCCAGATTTATCTTTTATAATTGTTTCTTTGGATCCTCCAATGTCACTAGCAATTATAGGGACCTGCATTGATTGAGCCTCGACTGACACTCGTCCAAATGCCTCTGGCTCGATCGAGCATGAGCAAACTAAATTAGCTATTCTGTAAGCAACGGGCATTTCTTCGCAATGATCAATAAATTTTATCTTTCTATTTAACCTATACTGCTCAACTAAACGCATAAGTTTTTTTTTATAAATATTTCTTCCTTGTTCACTGCCAAGAACTATTCCTTCAAAAGAATCTGTGATCTCTTTTTCGCCTATAATTTTAATTGCTTCAATAAATAATTTTTGTCCTTTCCAAGCGGTTAATCTGCCCGGCAGTAAAATTATGAACTTATTTCTATCAATTTTTTTATCTTTTAAAAATTTTTCTACTTTAATTGATGAAATTTTTTTAGCATCAAAATAATTAATATTTATACCTCTAAAAATTACTAAAAGTTTTCTTTTATTGGTCTGAAAGAACTCACCATAATTATCATTTATATGTGAAAAAATAAAATTTGATCCTGCTATAACAAGCTGTGACCTAACCATTACAGAATTATAAAACTTTTTAAACTTATTTTTAAAGTTATATGTTCCATGAAATGTTGTAACAAATCTTCTGCCTGCTATTTTGCTTGCAAATAAGCACGACCAAGCTGGCGCACGACTTCTTGCATGAACAATATCAATGCCATAAAAAATTATTATTAAAAAAATAATTATTGTATTAAAAATCATAGTAATTAGATTTTTTGAATGAACCGGAAGTCGAAATATTTTAACTTTTTTTCTATCTACAAAATTTAATAGTTCACCACCACTAGTTATTATATAAGACTTCCAGCCATTTTCTGGTAAAAAATGCGCCAGGTCATAACAACCTGTTTCAGCTCCTCCATAACCTAGTTTAGGTATAACTTGCAAAACTTTTATATTTTTTTTCATTATTTTAAATATTATATATGACATATGAATTACAAAAAAAGCAAATACTTTACAACTTCAAAAAAAAGAAAGATTAAATATTTCTTTTTAAATAAAAAAAGCCAAATTACTGTAGTTTTTTTTCACGGATTTATGTCTGACATGATCGGTGCGAAGCCAAAAGCAATTGAGAAATTTTGTAAAAAACAAAAAGTCAACTTTTTAAAATTTGAATACTCGGGACATGGAAAATCTAAAGGAAGCTTTCTAGAAGGCAATATTTCTAAATGG
>CAJQSJ010000043.1 GCA_905612535.1 uncultured Pelagibacteraceae bacterium
ATCTAAGAGTGTTACGGTGCTAGCTAAAGAAGTTCCCTTTAACATTAACACCATTTCGTTACCATAAGCAGGTAAAGATTGTTTAATGGCTATAGGTAGTTTTATTTTAAAGAAAATATAATATTTATTTAAACCAAGTCCTGTTGCAGCTTCTAAAATTCCTTTATTTATAGTTTCAAATGCCGATCTAAAAATTTCAGAAGTATATGCACCGGTGTTTAGAGTAAACGCAAGAATTGCACAAGAATATGGTTCTTTTAGTACAATCCATAAAACGGAATCTCTAATCCATTCAACCTGACCTAAACCAAAATATATTATAAATATTTGCACTAATAAAGGTGTTCCTCTAAAAATATAAGAATAGTAATAAGATATATAATAAAATACTTTATTTTTGCTAGTTCTTAACACTGCAAAAAATGCACCGACGAACACGCCAAATATTAAAGAAATTAAAGTTAACTCAATTGTTAATTTAGTTGCATTTAATAATTTAGGAAAACTTTCAATAATTAAATCCATTTAAAATCCTTTACTGTAATTTTTTTCAAGTCTGTTAAAGAGCTTCATGCTTAAAAAAGTTAACAATAAATAAAGAACTGCTGCAAAAGAATAAAAAAATAAAGGATCTCTTGTTGATCCTGCCGCAATATAAGATTGTCTCATAATTTCCACTAATCCTGTAACTGAAATTAAGGATGTATCTTTTAAAGTTATTTGCCAAACATTGCTTATATTTGGTAATGCCAATCTTAGCATTTGAGGAATAATTACTTTTATATAATAAATTTTTTTTTCTAGACCTAAACCTTCTGCAGCCTCAAATTGTCCCCTTTGTATAGATTGTATAGCTCCCCTAAATACTTCAGTTGAATAGGCGCCAGATATTATTCCAATAGATATTGCTCCAGTTAAAAAAGCATTAACCTCAATATATCCAGAATATCCAAATATTTTAGCAACATACATAACTGCACCGCTACCACCAAAAAAAAACAAGTATATTACCAAGAGTTCCGGCACGCCTCTAAAAACCGTTGTATAAAATGCTCCAATTACATTGAGTATTTTGCTTTTAGATAATTTAAATGATGCAAATATAGTTGCTAATAAAAAACCTATTAACATCGCAACTAAAGCAACAGCAATAGTCATTAATGTTGCAAAAAAAAGCTCGTCTCCCCAACCTGTATCTCCGTAAGCTAAAAGTCCCATATGTCTAAGGCGATAAAATTAAATATTTATCGCCTTAAAAATTAAATTATTACATTGAGGCGTCAAAGCCAAACCACTTGATGGCTAATTCGCTAATTTTTCCATTTTTTTTAGCTGTATTAATGGCTTTATTGAAATCTTTTTCCAATTGTGTGTCTGCTTTTCTTAAGCCAACTCCAACACCATTACCAAATGCACCTCCAGCAATTGTAGGTCCTACTAGAACAACAGGTTTACCAGATTTTTCGGCATAATCAGCTAGAGCAGATGCAGCAGCAAGAGCTACGTCTATTCTACCGGCAGTTAAATCTAAATTTACTTCATCCTGTGTTTTGTATGTTCTAATATTAATTTTTCCTACATCACCAGACTCTAAAAAGTTTTGATGAGTTGTTCCCGTTTGGACACCAACAGTTTTTCCAGCAAGCGCAGCAGTTAAAGTTTTTAAAACTTTACTATTGCCTTTTGAAAGATTTATACTTTCTGGAGTATCCATTCCTTCAAGGCTTGAACCTTTCATTACACCTAAAGAAGCCACTTCATCTGCATAACCTTGAGAAAAATTAATTGTTTTCATTCTCTCGTCAGTAATTGACATCCCGGCCATAATTGCATCATACTTTTTCATGATTAGTCCTGGAATCATTCCATCCCAATCTTGTTCTACAATAGTACAATCGCGTTTCATATAAATGCAAAGAAAGTTAGCAAGCTCAACTTCAAAGCCAATTAACTTTCCAGACTCATCTTTTGCATTCCACGGTGGATAAGCGCCTTCTGTTCCTATTCTAATACTGTCTGCTTGGGCAGTTGATACAAAAATAACCAACGCAGAAA
>CAJQSJ010000044.1 GCA_905612535.1 uncultured Pelagibacteraceae bacterium
AATATTATCAATTATTTCGCCCTTAGCTTTTGCAATATCAGATAAACTTTTAAAATTTTTAAGATGCGCTTCAGAAATGTTGGTAATAATTGCAATTTTAGGACTTACTATTTTTGATAACTTGTCTACCTCACCTTTTTTATCCATACCTATTTCAAATACTCCAAAATCAGTGTCATTTTTTAAGTTACAAACACTAAGCGGAACCCCGAATTTATTATTAAAGGAAAATGGTGAACTATATACTTTGCCATAATTTTTAAGAATATGAGTAGTAAGATTTTTTAATGTCGTTTTTCCAACGCTCCCTGTAATTCCTAAAATTTGTGCGGTAGATTTTTCTCTTACGGCGATGGCTAAATTTTTTAAAGAATTCAATGTATTTGATACTTTAATAAATTTATTTTTCGGAATATTTTTTAAGTCCTCGCTTATAATAACTTTTTTTGCTCCTTTTTTTATCGCTTCTCTGACAAATTTATGTCCATTATTTTTTTTTCCTTTAATAGCAAAAAATAAATTATTTTTTTTAATATTTTTTGTATTAATTGAGACGCCACTATAGTTTTTTAATTTTAAATTATTATAACTTTTTTGATTAATATTTTTTTTTCTTTTTAATATTACATCTTTAATTATTTTTTTATCAGAAAATTCGATTATTTTTTTTCCATAGTCTTGTTTCGTTTCATGACCTTTTCCTGATACTAAAAGAATTTCATCCGACATAAGCTTTTTAATCGCTATTTCAATTGCTTTTTTTCTATCACCCATATCAGAGGCTATTTTTTTACATCCTCTAATTATTGCTTTTCTAATTTTTTTTGGATCTTCGTTTCGCGGATTGTCATCTGTAACATAGATTTTTTCGCAGTACTTTTGCGCTATTTTCCCCATTATAAAACGTTTTTTTTTATCACGATTACCTCCACAACCAAAAACTAATACAATTTTTTTCTTGAACTGTTTTTTTAATGCAATTAAGCTTTTTTCTAATGCGTCTGGCGTATGAGCAAAGTCCAAAATAATATTTGAACTTTTATTTGTGCTTGTAATGTATTCAAGTCTACCTGGTGTAGGTTTAATTTTATGAATTTTATTAAAAACTTCATTACTCGTTAAACCAGAATTCAAAGCAGCAAGTGTCGCCATTAGTACGTTTTTTATTTGAAAGTGCCCTATTAAAGGTATTTCTAAAACATATGTTTTTTTATTAAATAAAATTTTTACTATTTGCTTATTTCCTTTGTACCTGTGGTGTAAAATTTTTAAAGTAACGTCTTCTTTGCCAATTACAATTAGTTTTAAGTTTCTTTTTTTTGCTATTTTCGAAATAGTTTTATACTCAACATTATTATTATCTGTAATTACTTTAGAACTTTTTTTAAGTAAATTGTTAAATAAATACATTTTTGATTTAAAATATGATTCCATGTTTTTATGATAATCTAGATGATCATGGCTTAGGTTGGTAAATATTCCAATTGTTAAATTTAAATGGTCTAATCTGTTTTGATCTAAGCCATGACTTGATGCTTCTACAATAACATTATTGATTTTTTTATTTTTCAAAATTTCCAATTCCTTGTGCAAACTTATTGGGTCTATGGAAGTTAAATTAGTTTTTTTTCTATATCTTTTAGAAATAATACCTAGAGTACCAATTGATGCAGTTAATATTTTATTCATACTCATAATTTGGTAATAGAAATGAGCTACCGAAGACTTGCCGTTTGTTCCGGTAACGGCAATAATAGATTTAGGTTTCTTTTTATATAAACGTGAGCATGCTTCAGATAAAGATTTTCGTACGTTTGGTACTTTAAAGATAGGTATTTTAAAATTATTTGTTTTTGTATTTTTCTTTATAACAATAGCTCTAGCGCCTTTGAAGATTGCTTCCTTTATATACTTATTGCCAGAATTATTTTTCCCTTTTATAGCAAAAAATACATTGCCTTTTTTAACTTTTCTACTATCAAAACTTATCCCAGATATAGATATATTTTTATAATTTTTGTTATCAAATTTAAGAAGATTACCTAAAAGCATTTAAAATCATTTTGAAGCTTGAAGGTTATTTATGGCCAAAATTGGACCAATCTTTTCAATAATCTTTCCAGAAACTACAACGGTATTCCAACCAGATGTGTTACGCATTTCTCCTTTATGCTTAAAGCCATTAGGAAACTGATATACATAGCCTGGCGCAGGTTTAGGTTCATCTAAAATTACTAGCAAAACGTATCTTGGCTTACTAGTTGGAAAAACAGACACAAATGTATTTATTTTTTTCTTACTATATTCTCCATTAATTGACTTTAATGCAGTTCCTGTTTTTCCTCCAATTTCATAACCTTTAATATTTGCAAAATTTGCAGTTCCTTCTTTGTTTTTTACAACTTTTCTTAAAATAGAATTTATTTTTGCACTAGTTTCTGATGATATTATTTGCTCCACATTATCAGTTTTTTTTATTTTTTTTAACATAGTTGGATTAATTTTATAACCTCCATTACTTAAAATTGAATACGCTTTTGCAAGCTGCAATGGAGTGGTAGTTATTCCATGACCAAATGAAGCAGTGGCTAATTTACATTTTCCCCATTTAAAATTTAAAGGTTTTCCAACTTCAGCAATATCAAATTCAATTTTTTTAAAAAGTTCTAAAGAATTTAAAAATTTTTTATATCTTTCTAATCCTACCATTTGTGCTATTTTGACTGCACCAATATTTGATGATCTAACCAAAATTTGTTCAGCTGTTAGGTTTTTTGGGAGTTTATCGTGTTCTGAAATTTCTCTGCCTGCACAATAAATTTTACTTTCTAAATTTTTAAAAACTGTATTTGTTTTTATTATTTTATTTTCTAAACCTGCGGCCAAAGTAAATGTTTTGAATACTGATCCTAACTCATAAACACCTTTTGTGATTTTATTAGTATAAATATCCTTAAAAATTGATGCTCTATTGTTTAAATCATAATCCGGTAAAGATATTAAAGACAAGACCTCACCTGTGTTAATGTCCATAAGTAATGCGGCGCTACCTTTTTGATTAAATATTTCCTCTGATTTGATTAGTTCCCATCTAATTAAATATTGTAAATTTGTGTCTAAAGTTAATTCTAAAGAAGAATTTATTAATTTTGGACTTTTTAAGTCATCATCAAAGAACTTTTCTATGCCCGATATCCCAATATTATTATCATCTATTTGTCCTAGCGCATGACTAAACAGATTTTGTTGTGGATAAATTCTTAATTGCTTTTTTTCAAATACAATTGCTTTATTTCCAATTAACCATAATTTATTTTTTTCATTATCTGTTAGCCTTTTTTTAATATAAAAAAAATTATTTTTTTCAAGCTTACGTTTAATATTTTTTTCGTCTAAATTGGGGAATATAAGTTTTAAGTTAATTAAAAGCTTTTTTTTATTATTAACAAGTTTTGGTC
>CAJQSJ010000045.1 GCA_905612535.1 uncultured Pelagibacteraceae bacterium
AAAGTTTATCAAAATAAAATATATATTATTAACCAAGACAATAAAATAATTTGTTTGAATACTAAAGATGGCACTAAAGTTTGGGATTATCCTTCTCTGTCATCTTTTATTAAATTACAAAATCTTTTGTCTTTTGCAATCTCTAAAACCGGCGAGCTTGTTACACTTAATTCATCTGGCAATCTTTTAAAATTTAAATCAAGTAATGGCCTCCTTTATTGGTCCTTTGATGCCATTGGATCAAGTTATGCTCATGACAGTGATTTTTTTAAATCATCTAAAATTGTTTTAACAGATAATTCTATTATTTTTTTCGCCTCTACATCCTTATACTCATTTGATTTGTTTAATGGAACACTTAACTGGAAGCATAATATTTATTCTCAAAATATTCCAATCGTTGACGGTAATAATATTTTTTTAGTTTCAAACGATGGTTTTTTTATAAACCTTAATAAGACATCAGGTAAGATTAATTGGTCTGTTAATTCTTTAAAAATACTGAAAGAAAGAAAACAAAAAACAGATGCAACTGGAGGGATTCTCGCATCTGGAAAATTTTATATAACTACTAAAAATGGTTTTTTAATTGAATGTTCTGCTTCTAATGGAAAAGTTTTACGCTATAAAAAAATAGGAGGTAATATTATTGCTCCGCCTATTGTAAGTGACGGATCTTTATATTTATTAACAACAAACTCTAAAATTTATGGTTTTAATTAACTGTTAGATAACATTAAAGAAACTTTATTTTTTTTTATATTTATACGATTTGCATCAATTGGTTCAACAGGATAGTCACCAGTAAAACAATGATCAGTGAACTGAGGATAAGAACTATTTCTTTTTGAAAAACCCATTGCTTTATACAGCCCGTCAATTGTTAAGAATTGAAGAGTTGTTGCGTTTATGAATTTGCGCATACCTTCTAAGCTATACCTAGACGCCAGTAACTCTTTTTTACTTGGCGTATCTATTCCATAATAGTCTGGGTATTTTATAGGAGGTGACGCAATTCGTAAGTGAACTTTTTTTGCTCCGCATTCATAAAGCATTTTTATGATTTTAACTGATGTGGTTCCTCTAACCAAAGAGTCGTCTATTAAAATAATAGATTTGTTTTTAACCAAAGCTTTATTAATGCTGTGTTTTAATTTAACGCCTAGACTCCTTATCTTTTGAGTAGGTTCAATAAATGTTCTACCAACGTAATGATTTCTTATAATTCCTAGTTCAATACTTTTTCCAACTTTTTCCGCATATCCAATAGCTGCAGGCACACCAGAGTCAGGAACTGGAACAATTAAATCAGATTTAACATCTGCTTCGCTGGCCAGTTCTGCACCTAATTTTTTTCTATATTCATAAACGCTTATATTATTTATTATGCTGTCCGGACGAGAAAAATATATGTATTCGAATATGCATGGACGCTCTTTAAGTTTCGGAAAAGGTTTTAAACTTTGTAATCCAGATTCAGTTATAATAACAATTTCTCCATTATCTACATGACGAATAAATTGAGCTCCTACAATATCCAAAGCACATGTTTCCGATGCCAAAACATAAGAGTTTTTTATTTTACCTATTACTAAAGGGCGAATTCCATATGGATCTCTTACTCCTATTAACTTTTTGTTTGTTAAAATCGCCAATGCATATCCACCTTGAATTTTAAAAAGTGCATCTATTATTTTATTAATAATATTTGTTCTTTTTGATTTTGCAATTAATTGAACTATAGTTTCTGTATCTGATGTTGTTTGAAAAATACTACCATCTTTTACCAACGCGTTTCGTAGATGTCTTGCATTACTTAAATTTCCGTTATGAGACACACTAATTCCTCCTGAATGTAGATCTGCAAAAAAAGGTTGAATATTTTTTATTAAATTATTTCCACTCGTTGAATAACGATTGTGGCCTATAGCAAATTTTCCTGGTAATTTTTCTAAAACTTTACTTTTTGTAAAATTATCACCAACTAACCCAATTCTTTTTTCAGAGTAAAAATTATTCCCATCACAAGAAACTATCCCACAAGCCTCCTGTCCTCTATGCTGTAAAGCGTGCAAACCTAATGCAGTTAAAGTGGCCGCATCTTTATTATTATAAATACCAAAAACTCCACATTCTTCTTTTAATCTACTCATTTAAATTTTTTCTATTTTTTCTTCTGTTTCGTAGTAGTAGTCTTTGCTGTTTGGAAACTCATCAACTAAGAAATTACTTCCATCATATACTATTTCAAAAAAATAAGTGCCTTCAGTTTTTATTGACCATTTTTGATGTGGATAAAACCAGTTTAATAGTGAGAAAATACATACACAAATTAGATAACCTTTAAAAATACCAAAAATCATACCAAACGTTTTGTCTATCATTCCTAAACCGGACCAAGAAACAGCTCTACTAATAGCTTTGCTTATATTTAGTATAATAAAAAGTGAAATTATAAATACAAAAATACCTAAACCAATATCAGCAATAAATTTAGATTCTATATAATCTTGTACAAGAGGGTTTAATTTTGGAACCAACACTATTGTTACTACTAAAGCTATCAGCCATTTAGAAAAAGACAATAAACTTAAAGTAAAACCTTTTGTTGAGCACTGTATAATCGAGTAAGATATTATTAAAATTGTTACAATATCAAAAGTAGAAATATTATCTTGAATAAATTCTAATGCGTTATTCATTTCCAAAAGGCTTTACAATTAAAATTAGTTTAGGCAGCAGCGTCAAAACAGAGATCATTGCTAATAACATCGCTATTCCTGTAAATAATCCGAAGTAAATTGTAGGTATAAAATTCGATAAAACAAGAATAGAAAATCCAAAAATAATTGTTATAGATGTGTTTAAAATAGCAACACCAACTGTACTATGGCATATTTCTAGTGTTTCATTATAATTTTTTGTTTTATTAAATTCCTCTTTAAATCTATAAATATAATGAATGCTATTATCTACAGCTATTCCGATAGTAATAGCAGCTATTGTTATCGTCATCATATCTAAAGGAATTTTTAGCAATCCAATAATACCTAAAATTAAAAAGGCTGCCATAAAGTTTGGCACAACACCTATTAATGACAGCGTTACGTTTCTAAATAAAATTAAAAACATTATAGTAATGCCAATCATTACTACACCTAAAGTTAATATTTGTGATTTAAATAAGCTTTGCAATAGATTATTAAATAAAATTAAGACTCCAGCCAGTTTAAATTCTTCTTTTTTTAGTCCGAGTTTATTTTCTAAATCATTATTTATTTTTTTAATTAGTTCATTTCTTCTTAGATTTTTTTGTGAATCTAAAACTCTTATACTAACTCGAGCTTCATTGTTTTTTATAGAAATATAAGGATCAATCACTTCCTTTTTTATTGAATCAGGTATTTTTGTATAAAGTATACCCATTTCAAGGCCTTGCAGCTGTTTGCCTCCATACAGGTTTTCAGCAACTCTAACTATTGAAGCAAAAGACATAACTTTACCAATTGCTTCTAAATTATCTAAATAATCATGTACTTTAGTAATTTTATCTATTTTATCTCTTGTAAACCAATATTTAGAATCATCCTCGTTACCATCATCCCAACTATCAAACTCATCATCGTTTCCATTCTCTTTTTTTATTGGAAATTTTATTATTACATCTAGAGGAGTTGTTCCTCCAAGTTTATCGTCGATTAATTTCATGCCTTTATATATTTCGGTTTTTTTATCGAAATAATTAATAAAGCTATTTTCTACCTTAAGTTTTGAAATGCCAATAATGCTTATAGCCATAACAATGATTGTCGATGCAAAAATAGTCTTAGTGTTATTTTGCGCAACCCCGCTAAAGAAAGAAGTGATTTTAGATTTCTTTTCGTTTTGAAAAACTGAGTTTTTTGTAGAAAAAATATTTAAAATTGATGGCAGTAAAGTAAAAGTAATTATTAGAGAAACCAAAAGACCGAATGCCATCATCCATCCAAAATCAATAATAGGCTTAATTCCACTAAATATAAGAGATAAAAAAGCACAAATTGTTGTGAGAACTGTATATAAAATTGGTAAAAACATCCTACTTGAGGTCCAAAGTATTACTTCATTATTTGAAATATTTGGATTTTCTTTTTTTAATTGCAAAAATCTAACGGTCATATGAATGTTCATTGCCATGTTTAGAATTAGCATTAAGGCAATAAAGTTTGAGGATATTACCGTTACCTTCCAGCCTAATAAACCAAGCAATCCAATCATTATAAAAACTGAAAAAAAACAATTTAAAAGTGGTATGGCCACCAACAAGAAGCTTCTGAAAACAAACCATAATGTAAAAACTATAAAAAGAAACACTCCGCCCCCAAAGACTATTATGTCATTTTTGACATAAGTCATCATATCGTCTGCAATCATCGGGATGCCACCTAGGTGAATTTCTGTATTACTTTTGTACTTTTCTATAATATTTCTAATTTCATTTACATTTTTGTGATTTCTTTGATTGTATATTTTTTTATAATTATCATATTCTTTTAAAAAAAATTTATAATTTTTTTTTTCTTCTGAATTAAATTTTTTAGCATTATTTTTATCTAAATAATCATTTTTAGCTTTTATAAGACTAGTCATTTTTTTATCAGTCTTTATGTAAACTAGTATTCCACTAGTCTTTCCATCTTTGCTTATTACAAGTTCTTTATAAATAGGACTATTAATTATTTCGTTAAATCCTCTTTCTTTATCAACATCTTTACTCAATAATGTTTTAAATTTTTTTATCCTTTCTGCAATAGGTCCATCGTTATTTTTTAACAGAGGAACATCTAAAATAGTTATGACTTTGCTTGCCCACTTTAAATTTGTAAGCTCATTTCTTAAATTAGTAAGGTTTCTAATTGTCGTTGGATCTATAAAATTATTTTTTGGCGTGTACGTTAGAACGAAATATTCTTTATACCCATAGGTCCGGTTAACTTCTCTTAGGTACTTTAAATCAGGATCATTTTCTAAAAGCAAAGTATCTGATGAAGCATCTAATTGAAAATTTTTGGCAAAATAACCAAAGATTATTAATAATATACTTAATATTAATAATGTAAATTTAGGTTTCTCTATTATTATTTTTTTATATAATTTTTTAAACATAGAAATGTTTAAATTTGTTTATTCTCTAGATTTTTAAACTTAGTATATTGTGCTTCAAATTCAACTTTAACATTTCCTGTAGGACCGTGTCTTTGTTTACCTATTATAATTTCTGCTAAACTAGAAATTTCATCCATTTTCTGCTGCCACTCTGCATATTCCATTGAACCTAGAGTCGGCTCTTTTCTTTCTAAGTAGTAAGCCTCTCTGAAAACAAACATTACTACATCGGCATCTTGCTCTATAGATCCCGATTCTCTTAAGTCTGCTAATTGTGGTCTTTTATCATCTCTTTGTTCTACTTGTCTTGAGAGCTGAGATAAAGCAAGCACAGGTACATTTAATTCTTTTGCTAATGCTTTTAACCCTTGAGTGATTTCAGAAATTTCTTGAACTCTATTAAATTCCATTTTTCTGCCAGATCTCATAAGCTGAATATAATCTACTATTATCAGCTCAAGTCCAAACAGTCTTTTTATTCTTCTCGCTCGATTACTTATTGCCGCAATAGTGATTGCAGGAGTTTCATCTATATATAAAGGCAAGTCGACTATATTTTTAGAAGTTTCGATAAATTGTTCAAATTCTTTTTCAGAAACCTTACCACGCCTTATATCATTAGATCTTATTTTTGATTGTTCAGATAATATTCTGGTCGAAAGTTGTTCAGAAGACATTTCTAAAGAAAAAAAAGCTACAGTAGATTTAATTCCTTTTTCTTCAATATTTTTAGCTGCATGAAAAGCGATATTTGTCGCTAGGGCCGTTTTACCCATTGAAGGTCTTCCTGCAATAATAACTAAATCTTGTTTATGTAATCCCCCTAATCTTGAATCTAAATCAGTTAAACCCGTTGGAACACCGACAATACCCTCGTCATTCTGATAGGCACTTTTTGCCATATCGATTGTTTGTTGAAGAGCTTTTTCAAATTTCAAAAACGAACTATTAAAATGTCCTCTTTCAGCTAAATCAAATAAAGATTTCTCTGCATTTTGAATTATTTCGTTTCCAGGCATAGACGTTTCATTTTCACTAGAAGATTCATTTAACAGCACTTGAGAAACTTTTATTAACTCTCTGCGTATATGCATTTCATGAACGATGTTTGCATAATCAGTCGCTTGTTTTACTGAAGTAGAAAATTTTGTGATCTTAATTAAGTATTCTTGTCCGCCAAGCTCCTTTAAACCCTCGTCATTTTCAAAATAGTTTTTTAGCGTAATTGGATTAGCAAGCAAACCTTTTGCAATTAATTTTTCAATTACGGTATAAATTTTTACATGTATTGGATCAAAAAATTTATTAGAATCTATTACAAGAGAAACTTCGTCATATATATCGTTTAAAACCAGTATTGAGCCTATCACGGCTTGCTCAGCCTCAATATTACAAGGTAACTGTTTTGGAAAATTTTTTACAACTTTAAAAGGCGTCATAACGATTGTTTAATACTAAACTGGTGGTTAAAAAACTCTAAAGTTATACACCGAAGTGCTGTCTGTGGAAAAAACTAAGACTTCAATTTATCTTCTTCTACAACCTGAATGTGAATAGTTGCCTGTACTTCTGCGTGTAAATTAATATTTGCTTTATAGCTTCCAATTTTTAAAACTTTGGTTGTAAAATCAATTTGAGATGGCCTAATGTTTATTTTTGTTTGTTCTGCAATGCTCTTACATACTTCCGCTGGCTTTATAGATCCATACAATTCAC
>CAJQSJ010000046.1 GCA_905612535.1 uncultured Pelagibacteraceae bacterium
AAGAATTTATTAGAGGACAGGTAAAGACAATTAAGGAGTTTCCACAGGGTTTAAAAGGAGAACTCACAGTAGTTTTATCAGAAAAAATAGTTGAAAAGGGTGCAAAGAAAGAAGTTGACGAATCGGTTAAGATAGAGATCAAGAAAATGTTAAAAAGATACAGCAATAAAGATATTGTTGAATTTATATCAAAAAAAGAAAGTTTACCTAAGAAAATGATTTATGATCTCTGTTTAAAATATAAAAAAAAGGAAGCATGAAAAAAAAATTTATTTTATTTTTTCTTTTGACTTTATTATCATCATGTGTTGGAGCTTCATCAAGCGGGATATTTGGATCTGGTGTTAGCATTGCTTTAGATCCCAGGACTTTAGGAACGCAAATCGATGATTCAATCATGAAAAAAAACTTACAAGCAAGATTAGGGTTTGTTGATAAAAAATATCTTCTTAAAATTTCAGTTAAAGTACTTGATGGAAGAATATTTTTAGGTGGCAAAGTTAACGAATCTGAAGAAAAACTAAAAATTACTAAAATGGCTTGGGAAACAAAAGGAGCAAGATCTGTTAAAAATAATATTGTTATTAAAAAAAAATTTTCATTTAAAAGTACAGCTTTAGATGTTTTAATTACATCCCAACTAAGAACCGCTCTGATTTTAAACAAAAATGTAAAAGCAGCTAATTTTAGTATCGATACGATAAATAGAAAAACATATATTTTTGGAATTGCACATAACGAAAACGAAAAAAAAGAAATTATCCAAGAAGCAAAACAAATTGTCGATCTTAAAGAATTAATCAGCAGTATACTGATGGTTTCAGATTTAAGCAGGCAGAGAGAATAGATTAATTGCTCTTTTTATTTGTATAATCAATAATATCAGAGGAGTAGGCTGCTATAGATGCTAAATTTAATATATCACTAGTAGAAGATCTTAGAGGTGCAATTTCAATCGGTTGACCTAGTCCTATAAGCAAAGGTCCAACCACTTTAACAGCACTTAAGCTTTTCATCAATTTAAATGATATAGCAGCACTATGCCTTCCGGGCATTATCAAGACATTTGCATTACCAACTATTTCTGAAAATGGATAAAGTTCTTTATATTTAGGATCTAAAGCAACATCTGGCTGCATTTCTCCATCAAATTTAAAATTCACTTTTTTTTGTTTTAATAAATCAACTGCATCTCTTAAATTTTTTGTTGCCTTAGTTTTGGGAGTGCCAAAAGTTGAGTGAGAAAGAAAAGCGACTTTTGGTTCATAACCAAATAATTTTACTACTCTTGCAGAAGATATAGCTATCTCAGAAAGTTGTTCGGCAGTTGGAATTTCATGAACAGCTACGTCAGCGATAAAAACAGTTCTTCCTCTATTGACCATTACATTTAAACCAAAAATTATTTCACCTTTTCTAGCTTCTGCAACTCTTTTTACTTTATCCAATGTTGATGTGTAACGTCTTGTATTTCCTGTAACCATAGCGTCTGCATCTCCACATGAAACCATACAACTCCCCCAAATAACCCTATCGTTTCTTATTAATCTATCGCAATCTCTTTCCAACAACCCTTCTGACCTTTGAATTTTTTTATAAAGAAATTTGGCATATTTTTCTCTTTTTTCTCTATCTGTAGAATTAACTATTTCAATATTATAATTTTCATCCAATCCAATTTCTTTTAGTTTTTTTCTTACAATTTCTTTTTTACCTATAAGGATCGGGATTCCAAGACCATTACTTTTAAAAGCAATTGCAGCCTTTAATGTATTTTCATCTTCACCATCTGCAAAAACAACCTTTTTTTGATTTTTCTTTATCTGAGAATTTATACCTTGCATTATACTTGCCGAAGGATCTAGTCTTTGTTTTAACTGTTCTTTATAAATTTCAAAATTTTCAATTTTTTTTCGTGCTACACCACTTTTTATTGCAGCCTTAGCTACCGCTACGGGTATTACGCTAATTAACCTTGGGTCAAATGTTGAAGGGATTATATACTCTTTACCATATTTTGGTCTTTCACCACCCATAGCTGCTGCTACTTCGTCCGGAACATATTCTCTTGCAAGTTCAGCTATTGCATAGGCAGCGGCCACCTTCATATCTTCGTTTATTGTTTTTGCTCTTACATCAAGTGCTCCTCTGAAGATATAAGGAAAGCCAATTAAATTATTTACTTGATTAGGATAATCAGATCTTCCAGTTGCTACTATTGCATCGTTTCTAACCTCATTAACTTCTTCTGGAGTAATTTCCGGATCAGGATTAGCGCAAGCAAATATTATTGGTTTTTTAGCCATACTTTCTACCATTTTTTTTGTAAGCACACCCTTAGCTGACAAACCTAAAAAAACATCTGCGCCTTTAATTGCTTCTTCAAGTGTTCTATATTTCGTTTCAATTGCATGAGCAGATTTCCATTGGTTAAGGTTATCTCTGCCTCTATAAATTACCCCTTTTCTATCAATCATTATGATATTTTTGCTTAAGACGCCGCTATTTTTAAATAAATTTGTACATGCCATTGCTGAAGCACCAGCTCCATTCACGACGACTTTAATATCTTTAATTAGTTTTTTTGATATATCCAAAGCATTAATTAGGGCCGCTAAAGTTATTATTGCAGTTCCATGTTGGTCATCATGAAAAATTGGAATATCTAATTTTTCTTTTAATTTTTCTTCTATTATAAAACAATCAGGTGCCGCTATATCTTCTAAGTTAATTCCACCAAAACTTTTTCCAAGAATGGATATACAATTAATAATTTCTTGAGCATTTGAGGAATCTAATTCTAAATCAATCGAGTCAATGTCTGCAAAACGTTTAAACAAAATTGCTTTTCCCTCCATCACAGGTTTAGAGGCTAGGGCTCCTAAATTTCCCAATCCAAGTATAGCTGAACCATTGCTGATTACGGCGACTAAATTTCCTTTAGTAGTATAATCATAAGCAGCGTCAGGATTTTTTGCTATGGCCTTAACTGGAGCGGCAACACCGGGAGAATAAGCAAGTGCCAAATCTCTTTTGCTGGTCATAGGTTTTGAAGATAGAATTTCAATTTTTCCAGGTTTATCACTGTTATGATAATCTAAAGCTTCTTGATCTGTGTATTTATCTATTTTAGACTTTTTCTTCATTTAAAAAGCAAGTATCTTACAATTGTCACAAAAATAAGGCTTACATGTCAAGATGAACTTAATAGCATCAACATCTATATTTAGTTTTTTTACCCTAATAAGCCGGATACTTGGTTATGCGAGAGATATACTAATTGCAATTTTTTTAGGAACTGGACTTTTCGCAGATGCTTTTTTTGTGGCTTTTAGATTGCCTAATACTTTTAGGAGACTATTTGCAGAAGGAGCATTCAATGCAGCTTTCGTGCCAAGCTACACTGGAGAACTAGCTCAGAACAAGGAAAAAGCTGATAGTTTTGCACAAAATGTATTTAATTTACTTTTTATTTCCTTATTAATTTTAGTTTTTGTTGCTGAAATTTTTATGCCTCAATTAGTATATTTAATTGCTCCCGGATTCTACAAAGACCCTGAAAAATTAAACCTAGCTGTAACTTTAAGCAGAATTACTTTTCCATTCTTATTTTTTATAAGTCTAGCAACGTTTTTAAGTGCAATATTAAATTCACATAATAAATTTGCAGCAGCAGCAGCGGCACCTATTATATTTAATATAATTTTGATTGGATCTTTATTATTTTCTCAATTGGTAGATAGTTCTGTGGCTCCAACACTATCTTATGCAGTATCAATTGGAGGATTTTTACAATTAGTGATTTTATTTTTTTTTATTAAAGAAAAATTCAATCCAATATCAATTATAAAAATAAAAATAGATAAAAAAATAAAATTTTTTTTTAAAAAACTAGTTCCTAGTATTTTTTCTTCAGGAGTGACCCAAATAAATATTCTAGTTGGTACTATTATAGCTTCATTTCATCCAGGTGCAGTTTCATATTTATATTATGCTGATCGCGTTTATCACATAAATCTTGCAATAGCTGGAATTGGCATAGGTACGGTAATGCTTCCGGAGTTATCTAAATTTGTAAAAAATAATAATGCATCTGAGGCATTTAATTTACAAAATCGAGCTATGGAGTTTTGTTTATTTTTATCCATCCCAGCTGCTGTAGCTTTATTAATAAGCTCTAATGAAATTATAAATTCATTATTTGGGTACGGATCATTTAATATTGATAGCGTTGATAATACGGCACTTGCGCTTACTTATTTTGCATATGGGGTTCCGGCTTTTGCAATTTTAAAAATTCTTTCAAATTTCTTTTTTGCGAGAAATGATACTAAAATACCTTTTTATCTTTCAGTTATATCAGTATTTATAAATATAATAATTAGCGTATCTTTCTTTAATAGTTTTGGATTTATTATAATTCCAATAGCAACCTCAATATCTTCATGGTTAAATGTTTTAATGCATTTTTATTTTATAAAAAAAAGAAATTTGCATTCCTTTGATAGTAAATTTATTTATAAATTACCTCGAATTATATTATCCGTGGTTGTAATGGGGGGAGTTTTATATTTATTGTTAGGCTTTTTTTCCGATAAATTTAATTATAATGAAAGTTGGAAGTTTATTTACTTATTCATTATAGTAATAATAAGCTTAATTAGTTATTTTTTAATTTCAAATTTTACAGGTGCTTTTAAGTTTAAAGATATTAAATTAAAATAGTCATTATGAATAAACAAAGAGTATTTTCTGGCGTACAGCCAACGGGAAACCTTCACCTAGGAAATTATTTGGGTGCTATAAAAAATTTTGTTGATCTGCAAAATAAATTTGAGTGTATTTATTGTATAGTAGATTTGCACGCTATAACGAGCTATCAGAACCCAAAAGAATTAAGATCAAACATTTTAGAAACCGTTGCAAGCTTTATTGCGTCAGGAATAAATCCAGAAAAAAACATTATTTTTAACCAAGCAAGCGTTGCTGAACATAGCGAGCTAGCCTGGATTTTTAATTGTGTGGCTAGAATTGGTTGGATGAATAGAATGACTCAGTTTAAGGAAAAGGCTGGTAAAAACAAAGAAAACGCAAGCGTAGGTCTAATGGTTTATCCAAATTTAATGGCTGCTGATATACTGTTGTATAAAGCTACACATGTGCCTGTTGGAGAAGATCAAAAACAGCATTTAGAATTAACTAGAGATATAGCAAAAAAATTTAACAATGATTTTAATTCTAAAGATTATTTTCCAATAGTAGAACCAATCATATCAAAAGATTATCCAAGAATAATGAGTTTACGAGATGGAGAAAAAAAAATGAGTAAATCAGAAGATTCGGATTACAGTCGAATTAATTTAAAAGACGACAAGGATTTAATTGATAAAAAAATAAAAAAAGCAAAGACGGATGCAGAACCTATACCTTCTGAAATTAGTGGACTTGAGAATAGAAAAGAAGCATTTAACTTAATATCTATTTACGCGAGTTTAAATAATAAAAAAATAGATCAAGTTTTAAGTGATTTTGGAGGAAAAAATTTTTCAACCTTTAAGAGCAAACTAAGCGAATGTGTAATCGAAACAATTTGTCCAATTGGGAATGAAATAAAAAAATTATTAAAAGATGAAAGTTATTTATACACAAATTTGTCAAAAGGTTCAAAAAAGGCCCAATTGATTGCAAAAACTAACCTTAAAGAAATTTATGAAATTATGGGTTTAACAAAGTTTTCTTTATAAAGTTAATTTTATATAATATAATTATTTATTATGGTTCAAACTGAAAATACACCAAATCCCGATACTTTAAAGTTTTTGCCAGGCAAAAAGGTATCAGAAGTAGGACCTATTGAATTTTTAAAAAATGATAAAAATATTAAAGTGCCGTTAGCAAATAAAATCCTTTCTATAGAAGGAACAGCAATGATATTTTTTGGAGATGATTTCATTACTGTAAAAAAAGAAAAAAACTTATCTTGGGATGATTTAAAGCATGGGATTATTTCTGAAATAAATGATTTTTATGAACAAGGAAACGATGTTGTCGTAAAAAAAGATATAAATCAATCTTTGAAAGAATCAGCAAAAACAGAAACTGATGAAATAATAAATAAAATTAATGAAGTTCTAGATGCAAAAGTTAGACCTGCTGTTGCAAAAGATGGTGGAGATATTGAGTTTCAATCTTTTGAGAATGGAGTAGTTATGGTTAAATTAAAAGGTAGCTGTTCAGGTTGCCCAAGTTCAGTTATGACCTTAAAACAAGGTGTTCAAAATCTTTTGTGTCATTATATTCCAGAAGTAAAAAGTGTTGAGGCTATATAAAAAATGAAAAGAAAAATAAAAATTTTTTCAGGGTCCTACTCTTACCGTGATCAATTATTACAGCTAGCTCGTTTATATGGAATTACAGAAATAAAAAGTTATGCAAGAAGTTCAAAAAAACTTACAGTTGCTCAACTGGAACTACTGTTAATTAAAAACAGCATTAAGCTTCCCGAAAATAAATTTAGCGATAAAACAATTGCAAAACAGCAATTAAAAGAAAATTCAATAAAAAATGCATATTTCGCAGTTGCTATAATTTTTCTTATAGGTTCGTTGGTAACCATAAGACCTTATATAAAAAGTGTAGTTAATGAAGTCAAGTTTACATATATCGCTGAAGAATACAAATCTTCAAGTAAAAATAAATCTAAAAAATTAAAAATTGAAGAAAATAAACAAACAGCTAAACAAAATGAATTAAATGAATTAAAAGAATTAGAACAAGGTAATAATACTGTAAGTCTAAATGCAGAAACAACTAGCAATTTATTTGATGATCTTGGATATAATTTAACTGCTGTTAGGGCTGGAGAAAAGGTTAAACCAATATATCTAACAATGCTTCCTAAAGATTTAAACAAATTAAGAAAACCTAAAAACAAAAGAGAATTATTCATTAAAATTGTTTTGCCTTTAATACTAGATGAAAATTTAAAAATTAAGGAAGATAGAAAAAAACTTTTCAAAATATTAAGAAAAAATTTTAACACACCAAGAGAAAAAGCTTGGCTTAAAAAAAGTTTTAAAGAGTACAAAATTAATGATAAAGACTTAACAGAGCTCAAAGAGCGAATGGATATTATTCCAGCGTCAATTGCTATAGCCCAAGCAGCAAATGAGAGTGGGTGGGGAACTTCTAGATTTGCATTAGAAGGAAACGCACTTTTTGGTCAATGGACTTGGAGCAAAAAAGGAATTGTTCCCAAAGATAAAGATTTAAATAAAAATCACAAAGTTCTTCAATTTAAAGTGCTTAAAGCTTCAGTTAGAGCATATAAAAATAATTTAAATACTCACAATGCATATAGAGAATTTAGAGAATCCCGTGCAAAAATTAGAGAAGAAGGTAAACACCTTTCTGGACTCTTATTAACCAAATATTTAAAAAAATATGCTCAGACAGGAGAATTGTATGTAAAAATACTAGAAGAAATTATTAAAAAAAATTCGTTAGAAGATTTTGATAAAGCGAATTTATTACCAACAAAAATAAAAAAAGGCGTATCTTTATAAAAATGAATTTTATAATTTAGCAATAACGTACTGAATCCCTAGCCACCTCCATTTACCATCACTCTCCAAAAGAGAACAATTTATTCTACCTCTTTCTGTGGTAAATTTTTCTTTTATTAAAATTATTATTTCATTTTTGCTTAAAAATTTTATTTCAGATTTTCTCCACCTATTACCTTCATTCGAATAGCAATTAATATTTTTTATATTTATTAAGTTTGCAATAAAATTAACACGGATTTCAGGAGGGTTTTCATCATGTTTAAGATATCTATTTTCTGGAGATATACTTTTATACGGGAATGGTAAAGTTTCAATTATAGATTTAAATCTATCAATTTCACCGTATTTTTCATTAATAGGAAATCTTGGCAACTCGAGCAAATCTTTAGTTGAATCTATAGAGCCTGAATGCTGTCCAAAAGCATACTTAAAATTTAAAGTAGAAACAATTTTTTTTAAATTAGTGCTATATTCTCCAAATGGGTAAGAAAATATTTGTGGAGAATATCCTAATTTTTTTTTAAAGATTTTAATAGATTTTTTCAAGTCTGAATATATTTGACTATCTTTCCAATCAATTAAATATCCGTGTGAGTGGCTGTGATTGCCAATAGTTACGAGATTGCTTTTTTCAATTTCTTTAATTTGATCCCAATTCATATAACCGTAGTTTCCTATTTCTTTAGTGTTTACAAAAAGTATAAATGGAATTTTTTTATCCTTTAGTACAGGCCAGGCATTTTTATAAAAAGATGAAAAAGCATCATCAATTGTTAAAAGAATATAACTCTTATCAATATTAGTTTTTAAAATCTCATCAAATTTTTTAAAAGTAATAAAGCTAGAATTAGAATTAGCAACTTCGTTAATATGTTTTAAAAATATTTCTTTTTTAATATTAGTTGAGGGGTATTTATTTTCCTCAAACCTATGATACATCAAAGTTATTATACCATTTTTTGTATTTATATTATTTGTAGAGTCAGCAAAGGATTTACTTA
>CAJQSJ010000047.1 GCA_905612535.1 uncultured Pelagibacteraceae bacterium
CATAAATAGTTCCGTAGTTATCTACTGTCCAATTATCTCCTTTGCTTATATAAATTCCATTTGCGCTTCCTTGGATAACACCAGTGCTTTGGACTGTGAGTGCGGCTGTACCACCATTGCCGCTATCAATAACATTACCACTGCCAGTAGCTAAAAGGTTTCCTGCGATATTGATTGTGACGCCTTCTGCAGTCGACACGCCAATACGTTTAGCTGAACCTGAAGCGTACTCACCTGAATCAAGAACAAATGTATTGTTAGTTGCACAAGTGTAATCCGTGGTGTGAGGATCTCCTGAGCTAGTACCGCTAATATTTCCTGATGCTACGTTGCAAGCCGCGTAAGCTTTACCACTTAACAATAAACCCAGAACCACGATCGCTAAAAGTTTTTTCATTTCATTATAGCTTATCAAGATTTATCTCTTTAGATACCACTTTTGTACCACTTTTAATGAATCTCTTTTTGTTAAAAGTAAGCATAATTAGAAAATTATTTAATTAAAACTAGGTAGAGACACACTTGGAAAGTTAAAGTCCCATATTAGAAAACCGCTTCTCTATTCAATTCATTTAAGGGAGCACACTTGAATATTTAAACTTATCTATTAATTATATTTTCTTTTAAAGAATTACAAAAAAAACCCACTACGTTTCTACACATAGCAGGTTTAATTTTTTGTATTTTAATATAAATTTATTAAAATTTAAAACCAACACTAATAGCGCCATAAGCGATAGTAGGATCAGCAGTAACAGTTGTAGTTGTTGGCACAGTAGAACCTAAACCTGTAGTAGACAGTTTGTCGTATTCTTGAATGCCTGCTTCAGATCTAATGTAGATTCCGCTAGCTAACTGAGTTCTTGTACCTAGAGCATAAACTTCGCCCGTAAGTTCAGTTAATTTTGTAACATCTCCAACAATTTTTATGTCAGCATCAACAACACCAACTTTAAAGTAAACTGATGATGTTTCGCTTAACACCAGAGTTGGGGCAATGTAATAAGTTTGCTGATCAGTTACTTCGAATGTAACGTCAGAATTACCTGCACCTGCGTCCGTTGTATTATATTTTAATTTAGCCTCGCCTTCTACAAAAGTAGCGCCAATATCAAGGATAAAAGCATCACCAAGTGGAAGTGCATAACCAAGTTCACCACCAGCAATTACCGCAGTTTTACCTACAGTACCTGTTGTTGTATTAGACTCAGATTCAGCGGCCTCGATATATTTAGAATCTAATTCAACACCTATTGCTGAAGTTTGAATTCCAATATATGGACCAGCAAAATTGCCAGTGTTTGCTAAAACTGCAGTTGTAGCAGTACTTACAAGCGCTGCAATCAACAATGTTTTTAGTTTATTCATGTTTAACCTTTGTTTTTTAATTAATTAATTAAATTGTCTTAATTAGTATCAATAATTACCTAAAAGTTTAAGGCTTTATTTGCCTTTATTATACTTTAATGAAATGAGTGACTTTTATGCAACAATCAAAAAATGCATTAAAATAAGGGTTTTTTAAGACAATTTAAAAAAATATTTCTCTTTGAATAATCATAAGATAAAAAAAATAAATACATTAAATATCTAAGTACTAAAAATTTATATTCAATTATTAAAACGAATCTAGAATTGTTAATTTATATTATTAGAATTTAGACCAATCAATTTTTAACGTTTTTCCATCAAGTATAGTGCTAATCATGCTATTCATTAATGGTAATTTTTTAACATTAAAATCATAAACTACTTTTTTACCTATTTCTTTAATGAGTTCTGCCCCTTCTATAGTAACTCCAGACATTTTGACCTTCTTTATATATCTATAAGACAATCCTTGGCCAATGTAATAACCCATTTTACTATTTCTGCCTCCACAAACACTCACATATAAATCTCCAATTCCCGCCAAACCAAGGACCGTATCCTTTTTTCCTCCTAATTTTTTCGTAAAAATAATCATCTCTCTAATTGATTGATTTATTAATGAAGCGGCAGTATTTAGATAATTTTTAGACTTAATAATTTGAGTAGAGTTAGGTAGGCACAAACCTTCAGATGCACCTACTACTATTGAAAATATATTTTTTATTGCAGCACAAATTTCAACACCAATAACATCATTAGATGTCTCAATATGATAATACTCAGTTCTTATTAATTTAGAAATAGATTTTGCAATTTTTATATTTTTGTTAGCAAATATAACGGAAGTATGAGCGCGGGATGATAAGGCTTTTGCCAAACATGGGCCGCCCGCTACTGAAACATTTATTCTTTTGACGCCATTTTTTTTTAGAATTCTCTCCATTTTATTAGCTAATATCTCGTACCGATTATTGTACAAAGAAAGTCCTTTAGTAAGAATTAAAATAGGAACGTTATTATACAAAACTTTACTAAGCTCAGTGGCTGCCCATGCAATACCTTTAGAGACAACAGCAACAACAATAAGGTCGGTTTTTTTATTAACTACTTTATTTAATTTATTAAACTTAAAAAAATTAACATTTTTTGATATTTTACAATTTAATACAGGGTGGATTTTTTTTGTGTTTATGAGGTCAATAAAATTATTTTCTAAGTGAGTTCCTACTACAGATACTTTATGTTTTCTATCAGAGCATGGAATAGAAAATGCGGTACCCATAGATCCTGCTCCTAAAATTACAACATTGGACATTAATAACCTTTAAAAAATAATTTTTTAATCAAATAAAGTAGAGAAATTATTTCAATTCTTCCTAATATCATAAAAAAAATCAAAAAAACTTTTGTTAGAATTGTTAAATCTAAAAAATTAATACTTTCCATGCCGTATAATGATGATGTTACAGTATTAGTGAGGGTAAGTATAGATAGTTTAAATGAACTTTCGAAACTTAAAACGTCAAAAGATAAAATGCTGGATAAAACAAATAAGGAAATAATAAACAATATAAAGACAAGAAAGGAAAGTTTGAAATCCACATCTTCTATTTTAGATTCAGAATTAAATAAATTTTTATTAAAAATATTAGTTGGTTTAACAATTCTATATATTTCATTATAAGAAATTTTGAGAAGGATATAAAATCTAACATATTTAAAACCCGATGATGTCGACAATAGCGAGCCTCCAACTATAGTTAAAATAATCAAAAAGAAAGAAGCATCAAAATTTGAAGAATAAATAGATATTCCGGATGTTGATATTGAAGAAGAAATTGCTAAGAAGCTTCCAACTAAGCCTTCGTTAGGCATCAAAAAGAAATAAGAAAAGAATGTCGAAAGTAAAATAAGTGAGATTAAATGTAAATCTTCTTGATGATTGTTAAAGCTAAATTTTTTTGTAAAAATATTAAAAAGTAAATAAAA